>DATBSV010000222.1:0-4882 GCA_036559685.1 Casimicrobiaceae bacterium | reverse complement strand
CGAGATGATCGAGCCGGTGAAGCCGACGACCGCCGAGAACGCGAGCAGCGCGCCGTAGTCGAGGCCGGTCTGCGAGTACATCGCCTGGTCGAGGCCGAGCAGCTTCAGCACGACCGACAGGACGACGAGGACCGCGAGGTTCGTGAGGATGAACAGGACGATGCGTTTCATGGCGTATCCGTAGGTGGGGACGCCGCCCCGGCGTTAAAGAGTCTAGCGTGCCGCGACCGGCGGCGCTCGGGGCCCGCTAGCCGCCCGCGCGGCCCCACGGGTCCTTGAGCGGCACCGCGCGGTTGTAGACCGGGCGACCCGGCGCGTGGTCGGCCAGGTCGGCGACGAAATAGCCATGCCGCTCGAACTGGAAGCGCGACTCCGGCGAAGCGCCGGCGAGCGCCGGCTCGACGTACGCGCGGATCACACGCTTCGAGTCCGGGTTGAGGTCGTCGAGGTAGTCGCGCTCGGCGCCGTCGTCCGCATCTTCGTCCCCGGCCACGGCGATCGCGTGCGTGGGCGCGGGCTCGGAGGCGTCGCGCGCGCCGTGCGGCAGCTTCGCGCCCGGGAACGGGACGCGGAACAGCCGGTCGTAGAGCCGCACCTCGGCGGGCACCGCGTCGTCGACGGCGAGCCAGTGGATGTTGCCCTTCACCTTGCGCAGCTCGGCGCCCGGCGTGCCGCTCTTCGTGGCCGGATCGTAGGTGCAACGCACGACCGTCACGTTGCCGTCCGCGTCCTTCTCGAACCCGGTGCAGCGCACGAGGAACGCGTAGCGCAGCCGCACCTCGGTCCCGGGCGCGAGCCGGAAGTACCCTTTCGATGGCGTCTCCATGAAGTCGTCGCGCTCGATCCACAGCTCGCGCGCGAAGCGCCGCTCGCGCTGGCCGAGCTCCGGCTTCTGCGGATGGTTGGGGGCGTGCGTCGGCTCGGAGCCGCCTTCGGGGTAGTTGTCGACGACCAGCCTGATCGGGTCGAGCACGGCCACGCGGCGCTCGGCGCTCGCGTTGAGGTCGTCGCGCATCGCCTGCTCGAGCACGCCCATGTCGATCCACGAGTCGGACTTCGACACGCCGATGCGCTCGGCGAAGAGCCGGAAGCCCTCGGGCGTGAAGCCGCGCCGGCGGGCCCCGACCAGCGTCGGCATCCGCGGGTCGTCCCAGCCGTCGACGTGGCCCTGCTCGACCAGCTGGATCAGTTTGCGCTTCGAAAGCACGACATAGGTCAGGTTGAGCCGCGCGAACTCGTATTGCTGCGGCAGCGGGCGCTCGAGCAGGCCCCCGTCGGCGAGCTTGTCGATCACCCAGTCGTACAGCGGCCGGTGGTCCTGGAACTCCAGCGTGCAGATCGAGTGCGTGATGCGCTCGAGGGCGTCGCTGATGCAGTGCGTGTAGTCGTACAGCGGGTAGATGCACCAGGCGTCGCCGGTCCGGTGGTGCCTCGCATGCCGGATCCGGTAGATCGCCGGGTCGCGCAGGTTGAGGTTCGGGCTCGCCATGTCGATCTTGAGGCGCAGCACGTGCGCGCCGTCGGGGAACTCGCCGGCGCGCATGCGGCGCAGCAGGTCGAGGTTCTCCGCGACGCTCCGGTCGCGGGACGCGCTCGGGCGCCCCGGCTCGGTCAGCGTGCCGCGGCTGCGCCGCATCTCGTCCGCCGACTGGCTGTCGACGTACGCGAGCCCCTGCGAGACGAACCACTCGGCGAACCGGTAGAGGTCGTCGTAGTAATCCGACGCGTGGTAGCGGTGCGCGCCCCACGCGTAGCCGAGCCAGCGCACCGACGCGGCGATGGCGTCCTCGAACTCGACATCCTCCTTCAATGGATTCGTGTCGTCGTAGCGCAGGTGGCAGGTGCCGCCGTTCTCGGCGGCGAGCCCGAAGTTGAGCGCGATCGACTTCGCGTGGCCGTAGTGCAGGTAGCCGTTGGGCTCGGGAGGGAAGCGCGTGACGACGCGCCCGCCATACTTGCCCGTACGGTTGTCCTCGGCGATGACCGTGCGCAGGAAGTTCGGCGCGGGCGCGGCGGGCGCGCTCGCGCGCGGCGGCGCGGCGGGGGTCGGGGACTCCTTCATCGACGTTTTGTTCATGAACAAGACGGGGCGGACGTCCATTCTAACCGCCGCACGCAGGCACCGATCCCGCCGCATCGTAGGGAGCGCGCGCGACGGGTCCGAATCCCGCGCCCGGTAACGCTTTCCGGGATGCGCGCCGGCGCGCGCGGCGCGCGTTGTCCACAAATCCTGTGGATACCAGTGTGCATATCTTGTACATTCGCGCGCTAAGTCACGCTCGCAAAGGCGTTTTGTCTGCGATGCCCGAAAATCCGCCTCTCGAAATGTCCTCCGCGTCAATGGGTTGCACGGCGCCCTCGGGTGCGCATCCGATGCGTTCCTGCGCGTTCGCGCGGTTCGCGCGCGTCGCGGGACGCGCGAGCGCAACGATGCGATCGTCCTGGACAACCGCGTGTCGATGAGCTCCACGCCGCCGCTCGCGCCCGCCGTGATGTCGGTCGGACGCTTCGTCGCGAGCGCGCGCCTCGCGATCGAGCGCGCGATCGGGCCGACCTGGATCGCCGGCGAGGTGTCGGGCTTCACGCGCGCGGCGTCGGGCCATTGCTACTTCACGCTGAAGGACGCCGAGGCGCAGGTGCGCTGCGTGCTGTGGCGCCAGAAGGCGATGCTGCTCGACGTCAGGCTCGCGAACGGGATGGCGGTCGAGGTGCGCGCCGCGCCGACGATCTACGAGGCGCGGGGCGACTTCCAGCTCAACGTCGACGCGGTGCGCCTCGCCGGCGCGGGCGCGCTGTACGAGAAGTTCGCGCGGCTCAAGGCGAAGCTCGAGGCGGCCGGCTGGTTCGCGCCCGAGCGCAAGCGCCCGCTGCCGGCGTTCCCGCGCGCGATCGGCCTCGTGACGTCGACGCAGGCGGCCGCGCTCCACGACATGCTCACGACGCTAAGGCAGCGCTGGCCGGCGCTGCGCGTCATCGTCTACGCGACGCCGGTGCAGGGCACCGGCGCCGCCGAGTCGATCGCCGAGGCGATCCGCGTCGCGAACGCGCGCGCCGAGGTCGACGTGTTGATCGTCGGGCGCGGCGGCGGCTCGATCGAGGACCTGTGGGCGTTCAACGAGGAGGTCGTCGCGCGCGCGATCGTCGACTCGGTGCTGCCGGTGGTCTCGGCCGTCGGCCACGAGACCGACTTCACGATCGCCGACTTCGTCGCCGACGTGCGCGCGCCGACGCCGACCGGCGCCGCGGCGCTCGTCGTGCCCGACCGCGTCGCGACGTGCAGCCGCGCGCACGCGCTCGCCGGACGCCTGGCGCGCGCGGTCGCGCACGCCGTCCAGCGCGGGTCGCAGCGCGTCGACCTCGCAGCGCGCGGCCTCGTGCACCCGAAGGCGAGGCTAGACGCCCAGCGCGATCGCCTCGGCGAGCTGGCGCTGCGCCTCTCCGTGTCGGCGCGCCGCGCGCACGGGCGCGCGGGCGACGCGTCCGCGTCGCTCGGCACGCGTTTCGCGCGCGAGCTCGGACGCCCGCTGGCGCAGTCGCAGCGCCTCGCGCTCGCGGCCGACCGCTGGCGACGCGGCGGGCGCGAACTGCACGACGACGCCGCGGCGCGCATCGCGGCGCTGGCGCAGAGCCTCGCGCTGCTCAACCCTGAAGCGGTCCTCGAGCGCGGCTACGCGATCGTGACCGCGGCCGACGGGCGCATCGTCCAGGATGCTGCGACCTTGGGCCGGGGCGACCGCGTAGCGATCGCGCTGGCGCGCGGCGGCGCGCGCGCCACTATCGACGACGTCGATCCGTCGACCTAGCCTTACGCCTCGTCCGGATCCGGGTCGTCGACCGCCGGCGCGGAGCGCAGCTTCGCGACCACGTCGGCAGGCGCCTGCGCGGCGATGCGCGGCGTCGCGGTCTCGACGTCGCCGCATTGCGCGCGGTGGCGCAGCGCGTGATCGATCAGCACGAGGGCGAGCATCGCCTCGGCGATCGGCGTCGCGCGGATGCCGACGCAGGGATCGTGGCGGCCGTGGGTGTTGACGACCACCGGGTTGCCGGCCTTGTCGATCGAGTGGCGGTCGAGCCGGATCGACGAGGTCGGCTTGATCGCGATCGACACGACGACGTCCTGTCCGGTGGAGATGCCGCCCAGGATGCCGCCCGCGTGGTTGGTGACGAAGCCCTCGGGCGTCATCTCGTCGGAATGCTCGGTGCCCTTCTGCTCGACCGACGCGAAGCCCGCGCCGATCTCGACGCCTTTCACCGCGTTGATCCCCATCATCGCGGAGGCGATGTCGGCGTCGAGCTTGCCGTAGACCGGTTCGCCCCAGCCCACCGGCACGCCGCTCGCGACGACGCACACCATCGCGCCGTACGAGTCGCCCGACTTCCGCAGGCGGTCCATCGCGGCCTCGAGCTCGCCGATCATCGAGGCGTTGGCGGCGAAGAACGGGTTCGCGTCGACGTGCTCCCAGCCTTCGAACGGAATCCTGTGCGGGCCGATCTGCGTGATGAACCCGTGCACGGCGACGCCGTGGCGCTCGCCGAGCCACTTGCGAGCGATCGCGCCGGCGGCGACGCGCACGGCGGTCTCGCGCGCCGACTGCCGTCCGCCGCCGCGGTAGTCGCGGATGCCGTACTTCTGCCAGTACGTGTAGTCCGCGTGGCCGGGCCGGAACGTGTCGGCGATGTTCGCGTAGTCCTTGCTGCGCGCATCCTGGTTGCGGATCAGGAGCGCGATCGGCGTGCCGGTCGTGCGTCCCTCGAACACGCCCGACAGGATCTCGACGGTGTCCGGCTCGCGCCGCTGCGTGACGTGGCGCGACGTCCCGGGCCGGCGGCGGTCGAGCTCGCGCTGGACGTCGTCCTCCGTCAACGCGAGGCCGGGCGGGCA
>DATBSV010000221.1:0-5841 GCA_036559685.1 Casimicrobiaceae bacterium | reverse complement strand
AAGTCGATCGTCGTCGCCGTTCCGCACACGACGACCATCGCGGCGCGCGCGCCCATCAGCCAGCGCGCGCCGATCAACGCGGCCCACCGGTCCGAGCCGAGCTGCGCCGGATTGCGGTAGCTGTTCCTCACGCCGCACTGCTCTTCCTGCGGCACGAGCCAGTAGGGCGCCGGCGCGTCAGGCCACACCTCGAGGACGCGGATCGTCGCGGCGCGCACGCGCGTGCCGGCGACGTTGCTGATCACGATGCGCGCGGGCGACGGGTACTTCGCGAACTGCGCGGGAAGCGCCGGGATTTCCTCGAGCAGCGCATGGCCCGACTCGAGACGGTTCTCGCGCGCGCCGCCATCCTCGGAGGGCTGGAACAGGCCCCACTTGAGGAACGTGTTGCCGACGTCGATCAGTAGGTGGAAGGGGCGCATCGCGCTCACATCGGGTCGAGGGGATAGATCGGCCGCACGAGCTTGCGGTAGTGGTACACCGACAGGTCGGCGTTGGTGACGCCCTCGCCGGCGCACTCGACGATGTGCGAGGCGATCGGCTTGAAGCCCGCGCGGTAATGGATGCGCGACTTGAGCATGATGTAGCGCTGCCTGCGCGGGTCGATGCCCGCGTGGGTGAACACGCCGAGGTCGAACGGCTCGTGCGGACGCGACGTCACGACGATCTTTGCACGGCCGGTGTCGAGAACTGCAGTGCGGCCGAGGAACGTGCGGACCCCGGTGTACATCGGCCCGGTGATCGTGAAAGCGCCGTCGGTGATGCGCTCGACGCGGCCCGCGACCTCGAGAGGCTTTCCGGCGAGGCCGATCGACGGCATCGCGGTCCTGCCGCCGAGTGCGAGCCGAACGTTCTGCCCGACACCCGCCTCGACCATCGTCGCGACCGCCTGCGGATCGCGGATCGGCGCGATCGCGACGCCGTCGAGGTCCTGGCGCAGGATCTCGGCGACGACCTTCATCACGTCCTGCGCGCCGCCCGAGCCGCAGTTGTCGCAGTGGTCGATCAGGAGCACCGGTGCCCCCGGGTTGCCTTCGCCGAGCGCCTTCGCGCGCGCGACCGACTCGAAGAGCGGCGGCGCGTGGAAAGCGTACTCGGCGCGGCGCTCCCACGCGATCGCGAGCATGCGGTCGCACACCTCGCGCGCGGCTTCGCGGCCGCCCTTGCGGGCGTCGCCGACGACGATCGCGGAAACGCCCGTGTAGGGCGTGTCGGCGTGCGGGAACGAGGGCAGCAAGGTCGCCGCGAGCACGCGACCGAGGCGCTCCTGCTGGCGCGCGTAGGTCAGGATGTCGCCCGACGGCCCGTCCTCGGGCGCGTGGCGCATCACCGACGCGACGAGCGGCTTCCAGCCCCACGCCATGACCGGATCGATCTCGCCGTCCAGCGCGCGCTTGAGGATCGTGCCGGCGAGCATTCCGGCGTCGTACATGTCGACGTGCGGATAGGTCTTGTAGCCGGTGACGACCGTCGCGTGGTCGACGAGCTCGGGCGACAGGTTGGTGTGGTAGTCGAGCGTCACCGCAATCGGCATCGCGGGGGCGATTCGTCGGATTCGATGCGCGATCTCACCTTCGGGATCGTCGCAGTCGTCGATCACCATCGCGCCGTGCAGGTCGAGGAACACGGCATCGCATCCGGCGCGCACTGCGTCCTCGATCGGGCGCACGAGCGTTTCGAACGTCTCGCGCGACGCCTTGTTCGACGGCCACGACTCGGCCGCGACCGGCGTCACGACCTCGGCGCCTTCGCGCTTCGCGATGTCGAGGTAGGCCGCTAGCGGCGTGTTGGTGCCGCGGAATCGCTCCGCGGCCGCCGCGCCGTACGCCGGCCCTTCGCCGTGGCCGAACGACGAAAGCGGCGTGGCGATCGGCGAGAACGTGTTGGTCTCGTGCTTGACCAGCGCGAGGACGTAGCGACGCCGCATCGTCGGACCCTAGCTTGCCGGCGCGAACGCCGGACCCAGCGGCCTCAACCGCAAGCCCGGGCGCAGGCGCGTCCACGAGAACATCGTCGGGTCCGCCTTCGCCGGGCCGGGCGCGGCGACGACGAGCACCTCGCGCGCGATCGGCTCGAAATCGGCGCGGAAGTGCACCGAGCTCTTGAGCGCGAGGATGCGCTCGGTGCGCGGCTCGATGCCGACATGGCGGAACATCGCCTGGTCCGCGGCCTGGCACTTGACCGACGCGAGCACGACGCGCACGTTGCCGCGGCGGAGCAGCGCCATCCGGCCGAGGTCCATCCGGAAGCCGTGGAACATCGGCCCGGTGCACGTGAACTTGCCGTCGCCGAGGCGCTCGACGAGGTACTCGCCTTCGATCGGCACGTGGCCGGGCACGCCGGAGATCTCGCCGAGCCGGAAGCGTCCCGCATGGTTCTCGCCGATCTCGTGCGCGCGCTTCGCGGACGCCGGATCCACGAGCAGCCCCAGCACCGCGCCCGGCGCGTCGTGCTTGAGGAGCGACGACAGGAGTCCGGTCGTATCGCCGTTGCCGCCGGCGCCCGGATTGTCCTGCGTGTCGGCGAGCACGACGGGCAAGCCCGGCGCGCCGCGCTGCACGGCGCGCCGCACCGCTTCGTCGGGTGTGAAGAGCTCCATGCGGAACTCGCCCTCGGCATCGGCGACCGCCTGCCGCAGCGCGGCGACCGCGACCTGCACGCGCGCTTCGTCGGGCCCCATGCCGAACACGGCCATGCCGCATTCGGGAAAGTCGGCCATCGGGAAGCCGGGCGTGAACGACAGCACACTGCCGTGCTCGTGCTCGAGCCGCTCGAGCAACTCGTAGAGCCGCTTGCCCGGCTCGATCGTCGTGCATTGCGACGGGATGCCGGTCAGGTAGTCGAGCGTGCGCACACTCTTCGCGAGCGGCTGCCCGCGACGCATCAGGTCGAGCAGCATGCCGGCGGCGCGCTGTCCGGTCGCGGCCATGTCGATGTGCGGATAGGTCCGGTACGCGACCAGGCCGTCGCTCTGGGCGAGCATCGCGCGCGTGACGTTCGCGTGCAGGTCGAGGCTCGCGACGATCGGCACGTTCGGCCCGACGACGCTGCGCACGCGCGCGAGCAGCTCGCCTTCGCCGTCGTCGACGTGCTCGGCGACCATCGCGCCGTGCAGGTCGAGGTAGACGCCGTCGACCGGGCCCGCGTCCGCGAGGCGCTTGACGATCGCGCCCGAAATTCGCTCGAACGCATCCTGGGTGACCTGCGCGGACGGCGACGCGGCGCCCCACGCGAGACCGACCGTCGTGTGCCCGGCGGCGTGCAGCGCGTCGACCGCGCCGGTCGCCGGGATGTTGGCGCCATCGAGCCGTGGCGCGATCGCGTCGCCGAACGTGAGCGGCGGCCAGCCGCCGCCGGACTCGAACGCGGCGTAGTCGGCCCGGGTCGGCGCGAAGGTGTTCGTCTCGTGCTGGAATCCGCCGAAGGCGATGCGCGCCATGACCGTACCCCTGCTTGGAGCGGACGAGCGTAGCAAAGCCCGCGCGGTTGCGCCAATCCTTCGATGTGGTTGAATGAACGCATGGCGGACGAGATCTGGCGCTGGGATGCCGGAAGGATCGCGGCGGCGATCGCGGCGCGCGAGATCAGCGCGAGCGACGCGGTCGGTGCGTGCGTCGCACGCATGCACGCGGTCAACGGCGCGATCAACGCGGTGACCGTCGACCTGTCGGCGGAGGCGTTCGACCTGGCCGACCGCGCCGACCGGGCGGTGCGGCGCGGCGGCGCATTGCCGCCTCTGCACGGCGTGCCGATCACGATCAAGGAGAACGTCGACCAGGCGGGCTCGGCGACGACCAACGGCGTCGTCGCCTACCGCGACGCGATCGCGCACGAGGACCACGCGGTCGTCGCGAACCTGAAGAAGGCCGGCGCGATCGTGATCGGGCGCACCAACACGCCGGCGTTCAGCATGCGGCTCGACACGGTCAACGACCTGCGCGGGCGCACGCACAATCCCTGGAAGCGCGGCATCACGCCGGGCGGCTCGAGCGGCGGCGCCTCGGCGTCGGTGGCGGCGGGCATCGTCCCGCTCGCGCACGGCAACGACATCGCCGGCTCGGTGCGCTACCCGGCGTATTGCTGCGGGCTCGCGGGCCTGAGGCCGTCGTTCGGCCGCGTTCCTTCGTACCAGCCGACGCAGAAGGCCGAGCGCGCGATCTCGGCGCAGCTCATGAGCGTGCAGGGGCCGATCGCGCGCACGGTGCACGACGCGAGACTCGGCTTCCTCGCGATGGCTGAGCGCGATGCGCGCGATCCGTGGTGGGTGCCGGTGCCGTTCGACGGGCCGCCGCTTCCGAAGCGCTTCACCGTGGTGCACGACGCGTCCGATCTCGACGGCGTCGCGCCTTCACCGGCCGTCGCCAACGCATTGGAAGATGCGGCGCGCTGGCTCGTGGAAGCCGGCTACGAGCGCGTCGACGCGAGGACGCCCGGGTTCAGCGCGGCAGCGCGATTGTGGTTCGAGATGCACGTGCCCGAGTTCCGCCACTTCCAGCAGGCGGATTTCGAGCGCGACGGCGACGACGGCATCCGCACCGCGATGTCGCACCTCGCCGCGCTCGCGCCGGACCTCGCGCACGCCGACCACCTGCGCGCGCTCGCGCAGCGCACGCGGCTGCAGCGCGATTGGTGGATCGCGCTCGAGCGGGTGCCGCTGGTGCTGGCGCCGGTGTGCGCGGTGCCGGCCTACGCGGTCGGCTTCGACGTCGAGAGCGCCGCGCGCACCGAGCGCGTGTGGCGCGAGTGCTCGACCTTGATGGCGCTGCCGGTGCTCGGGCTGCCGGGGCTGTCGGTCGCGACCGGGCTCGCCGACGGCGTGCCGGTCGGCGTCCAGGTCGTGGCGCCGCGGTTCCGCGAGGACCTGTGCTTGGCCGCGGGCGAGGCGATCGAGGCGCGCGCCGGCATGGTCGCGCGGCTGCCGGTCGACCCGGCGTAGGATCCTTACCGCGCCGCGTCGCTTTTGCGCTACCGTAGCGCGTCCCTTCCCTTTTTCCCGCCGGAGAGTCTCCATGGCCGCACGACGCCTCGCACGTCACCTTCTGGCCGCCGCCCTGCTCGCCGCCCTGCCGATCGTCGCGCCCGCGCCGGCGCTCGCGCAGTCGACGCTGCGCGTCGTGATGCACTCGGACCTCAAGATCGTCGACCCGATCTGGACGACCGCGTACATCACGCGCAACCACGGCTACATGATCTACGACACGCTGCTCGCGACCGACGCGAACGGCCGCATCCAGCCGCAGATGCTCGACCGCTACACGGTGAGCCCCGACGGCCTCGTCTACACGATGACGCTCCGCGACGGCCTCCTTTGGCACGACGGCGCGCCGGTGACGGCCGAGGACTGCGTCGCGTCGATCAAGCGCTGGGGCGCGAAGGACGCGACCGGCCAGAAGCTGATGACGTTCGTCAAGGACCTGCAGGTCGTCGACCCGAAGACCTTCCGCGTCAACCTGTCGACGCCGACGGGGCTGGTGCTGTCGGGACTCGGCAAGCCGTCGTCGGCGGCGCCGTTCATGATGCCGAGGCGCGTCGCCGAGACCGACCCGAACACGCAGATCACCGATTTCACCGGCAGCGGCCCGTTCGTGTTCCGCAAGGACGAATGGAAGCCCGGCGACAAGGCCGTCTACGTCAAGTTCGACAAGTACAAGCCGCGCGCCGAGCCGCCGTCGGGCATGGCGGGCGGCAAGGTCGTCAAGGTCGACCGCGTCGAGTGGCGCGTGATCGCCGACCAGCAGACCGCGGTCAACGCGCTCATCGCCGGCGAGATCGACTTCATCGAGCAGCCGGCGCACGACCTGTTGCCCGTGATGGTGAAGGACGCGAACCTCAAGGTCCTCG
>DATBSV010000220.1:0-2457 GCA_036559685.1 Casimicrobiaceae bacterium | reverse complement strand
GAGCGCGACGAATGCCGAAAGCCTGCGGAGGGAGCGACGTTGCACGACGAGGCTTCGCTACGCGCCGGCCGCGCCGAACGGGCTGTCGATCGCGATGAGCCAGCGCCCATCGGCGTGGCGGCGCATCACGTCCGACGTCTTGCCCTCGAGGTGGATCGGGCTGCCGTCCGGCGCCTTCGCATCGAGCGTCCAGTCGACGTAGCCGATCGCGATGTCGCCGGCGCTCACGACCTTCGACCCGAGGATGCGAAACGTGCCCTTCATCGCGAGGAAGTTGTTCAGCGACTCGCGGATCGCGGCATGGCCGCGCGCGATCGTACCCGGCTGCGGCAGCAGGACCGCGTCGGGCTCGTAGAGCGACAGGAGCCCCGCCATGTCGGCGGCGGCGAAATGACGCGCGAACAGCGGATGGACCTCTTCGGGCGTGCGTGCGGACATGGGCGGGTCGCTTTTCGGGCGGGAGGTGGGACGCTACACGATAAAATGCGCTCATGGCAACGCTGGCCACGCCGGGCACCCTCTCCACGGCAGCGACCGATCGCGCGCGACCGCGCGCTGTCGCGGCGTGGCTTCTCGCGTGCTGCGTGCTGGTGTTCGCGATGGTCGTCGTCGGCGGCGTGACGCGCCTCACGCACTCGGGGTTGTCGATCGTCGAGTGGCAGCCGATCGTCGGCACGCTTCCGCCGCTGAGCGATGCGCAATGGCAGCAGGCGTTCGACCGGTACCAGCAGACGCCCGAGTACAAGCTCGTCAACGCCGGCATGGCGCTCGACGAGTTCAAGCGCATCTTCTGGTGGGAGTACGCGCACCGGCTGCTCGGCCGGCTGATCGGCGTCGCGTTCCTGCTTCCCTTTCTCTATTTCCTCGTGAGGCGGCGCATCCCGGACGGCTACGGGTGGAAGCTCGCCGGCATCTTCGCGCTCGGCGGGGCGCAGGGCGCGCTCGGCTGGTACATGGTCAGGAGCGGGCTCGTCGACGACCCGCGCGTCTCGCCGTTCCGCCTGACGGCGCATCTCGTGCTCGCGTTCGTGATCTTCGCGGCGATGCTGTGGGTGGCGATGACGCTGCTCACGACGCGCGACGCGCGCGACGACGCTCGCGTGCGACCGGCGCGACGCTGGGCCATCGCGGTCGTTGCGCTGGTGACGTGGATGGTGGTGACCGGCGGCTTCGTTGCGGGCATCCGCGCCGGCTTCGCGTACAACACGTTCCCGCTGATGAACGGCCACGTCGTGCCGCCCGAGGTGCTGATGCTCGAGCCGTGGTGGCGCAACCCGTTCTGGAACATGGCGACCGTGCAGCTCGACCACAGGATCGGTGCGTGGCTGCTCACGATCGTCGCGCCGATCGCGTGGTGGCGCGTCGTGCGCGCGGACCTTTCGCCGCGCGCGCGCATCGGCGCGCACCTCGTGCTGGCGATGCTCGGCGTGCAGATCGCGCTCGGAATCGCGACGCTCCTGCTCGTCGTGCCGCTGCCGCTCGCCGCCGCGCATCAAGCCGGCGCGGTGCTGCTGTTCGCGCTCGCGTTACACCTCTGGCACGCCCTGCGACCGCAAGGCGCGTAGAATGGTCGGCCGACCGAAGGAAAGCACCATGTCCGACCGCGCCCTCGATGAACCCCTGTCCGACGCCGAGCTCGACGAGCTCGAGTCGTTCCTCGCCTCCGACGCCGTGCCGCAGGACTGCATGGACCTCGAGATGCTCGACGGCTACCTGTGCGCGATCGTCAGCGGCCCGGCGGTCGTGCAGCCGTCGGAGTGGCTCCCGGGCGTTTGGAGCGAGGGCGGCCGCGCCGCGACGCCCGCGTACGGGTCGACCGAGCAGGCGCAGCGCGTCATGGCGCTGATCCTGCGCCACGTCGTGGGCCTGCAGCGGACGCTCGACGAGTCGCCGACGCGGTTCAAGCCGCTGCTCTACCTGGCCGAGCAGGAGCGCCCGAAGGGCGACAAGTCGCCCGGCGAAGCGACTGCCTGGTGCGAAGGCTACATGGCCGGCGTCAAGCTGCGCGACGAGGAATGGCAGCCGATCTACGAGTCGCGCGAGGCGCGCGACTGGATCTTCCCGCTCGAGGCGCTCGCGTACGGCGACACCGATCCGGAGTTCTCGGAGTGGATCGACGACAAGGAGAAGCGCGCGTCGCTCGTCGACGAGCTGTCCCTCGCGGTCGTCCTGATCTACCGCTACTGGCACGAGCGCAAGCGCGAAGGCGCGCGCAACGAGCGCGGCTCGCGCCGCGGCCCGCCCGACGGCGGTCGCAAGACGCGCGAGCGCCTGCACTAGCCGTCAGCCGACCTGGTTGCTGATCTCGACGAGGTTGCCGTCGGGGTCGCGCACGTACACCGAACGCAGCGGACCCACCGCGCCGGTCTTCGCGACCGGACCTTCGACGATCGGGACGTTCAGCGCGTTGAGGTGTGCGATGACGTCGTCGAGCGGCACCGTCGTCAGCAGGCAGAA
>DATBSV010000219.1:0-6332 GCA_036559685.1 Casimicrobiaceae bacterium | reverse complement strand
TCGCCGCGCTTGAACACCAGCGCCATCACGGCGGGCAGCACGACGAGCACGGCGAGCGTCGCGACCATCGGCGCCCCCGTCAGGTGGTTGTACGCCGAGTGGAGCACGACGGCGAGCGCGAGCGGCGCCGCGAACGCGAGCGCACCCGGCAGCCGCGAGCGCTCCGCGCTGACGAGGCTCATCATCGCGAACGTCGCCGTGACGCCGCCGTGCATGATTGCCGTGCCGAAACCGCGCACGATCCAGGTTGCGATCCCGGCGTCGTGCAGCACGCGCTGGAATTGAAGGTTCTCGATCACCGCGAAGCCCGCGCCGACCGCGAAGCCGAGGATCGCCGCGTCGATCAGGAACCCGATCCGGTGCGTGCGGATCAGCGCCACGATCACGAGCCCTTTCGCGAGCTCCTCGACGATCGGGGCGACATAGCGCGCGTAGGGCGTGATCGAAAGCCCGGTGCGCGGGATCAGCGCGCCGTTGACGAGGTAGCAGGCGACCGCGGCGAGCACGCCCCACACCATGACGGTGACGACGAGCCGCACCGACACGAGCTTGTAGCTGTCGAGCCATACGAGCGCGGCGAGGAAGCCCAGCACCGGCAGGAGCCCGACCAGCGCGTCGACGACGACATCCATCACGTCACATGATCTTCAGCGAGACCATCCACTCCTCGCCGGAGCGGCGGCCTTCCCGGAAGCCGGCCGCGAAACCGACCGATAGCGTCATGTCGTACCAGTGCAGGAGGCTGAAGTGCAGGTCGGCCTGCGCGCCGACGTTCTGGTAGTCGCGCCGGAACGACGGTCGGTCGGGATCGGTCCACAGCACCGACGCGAACACCGCGGGGCGCAGCCATTGCAGGTGGAACGACTGCTTGCCGATGCCTTCGAAGACGATCGGCGGCGCGTTCCACTCGAGCATCGGGCGTACGTACGAGAGCCCCGAGATCTCCTGGAGGCCGAAGCCGGGGAACGCATACCACTCGCGGTAGCGCTTGATCGAGCCGCTGTCGACGTAGTTGTTGCCGAAGCCGCCGAAGTAGAAGTTCGCGACCGGGTCGTCGCGGTCGCCGCTCGACGCGCCTGCGACGGTGCGCAGCCACACCGACGTGTTGAGCCACGGCAGTGCCCAGCCATAGTCGAAGGCCGCGCGGCCCTGCACCGGCGTCTTGCCGTTCGAGCGGTTGACCGTCCCGACGCCGTACCACGCGATGCCCTTCTCGTCGTCGACCGCGCCGATCGAGCGGCGCACGTTGCTGTAGTAGATGCCGACCTCGCCGGTCAGCAGCCGGTCGGACGTCGTGCCGACGTTCTGCGCATTCGGCAGCGTGTCGATCTTGTCGTAGAACGCGACGTCGAACTTGAGGTCGAGGTGGCGCGGGTCGTCCCACCACACGAGGTAGTCGTAGCCGGCCTTGAGCGCGAGACCCTTGCGGCTGCGCTTGGTCGGACCGAACAGGTCGTAGAAGTCGGAGCGGTTCCACGACGCGCTCCCGCGCAAGCCGAGGTAGTTGGCGTCGATCTGCACGTGGCCGCGTTCGCCGCTCGGCAGGTCGTCGCCGATCGGCGTCCAGGCGGCGACGACCGACACGTTCGCGAACTTGAGCGGATCGGAGAAGTTGACCCGCAGCCCGACGCCGCTCGAGTCCTTGTAGCCCTGCAGCACCGGGTACAGGTTCTCGAGCCCGACGTGCTTGAGCGGCTTGTACGGCCCCTGCCCGATCACCGGGTCGTCGAGTGGCGCGGTCGACGCGGCCGGCACCTGCCAGTCGCCGACGACCGGCCACTTCTTCGCGACGCGCGAGCCGAGGAACGTTATCGCACTGACATCCTCGATGGGCTTGGGATCGATCAGCGCCGGTACGAAGCCCGCGGCCGTGTAGACGAGGATGACGAGGCTGCCGTCGGCGCGCGGCAGCGGGCGGAAGAAGCCGGTCTCCGCGTTCGACACTGCCTTGATGTCGCCGGTCGCGACCTCGTAGCGGAAGATGTTCGACACGCCGGTGTAGTAGCTGCTGCCGTAAAGGTACTTGCCGTCCGGTGAGAACACGAAGCTCTCGGGCACCGACTGCCCGAACTTGAACTCGGACAGCGGCGTCATGTCGCCCGCGAGCAGCCGCGCGATGTCCCACACGCGCACGAACTGGTCGCCCGAGCTCTCGCCGACCGATGCCGACAGACGCTTGCCGTCGGGCGACACGTCGAGGTCGTAGGGCACGACGCCGTACGGCAGCGCGGCCACTTGCTTCCAGGTGTCGTACGGCAGTTCGAGCCGCACGAGCGCCGCGAACCCGTTCTCGTGACGCACGCCGAACAGCGCGCGCGTCGCCGGGTCGAACGCGAGCTCGCCGATGCGCGCATCCTCGAACAGCATGCGCTCCTCGCCGGTGCGCACGTCGACCGTCATCAGGTCGCGCCAGCCGAGGTTGTCGTTGGTGTAGAACAGCGTGCCGCTCGCCGGGTCGTACGCGATCGACGCGACCTTGTAGAGCATCGCCTTCTTGACGTCGGCGAGCCGCCGCACCGCGCCCGTGCGCAGGTCGATCGAACCGACGTACTCGACCTGGCCCGGATAGCGGAACGCCCCGTACATCGTGCCGCTCGACTCGTCGAGCGCGAGGCGCGAGATCGAGCCGACCGCGCCGGCGGCGAGGCGCCGGTACGGCGTGATCGGGAACTTGCGCACCTCGGCGAGATTCGCCGGCTGCGCGACGTCCTGCTCGTACGCGATCCAGCGCTGCCACGCCTCGTCGAGCGGCATGCCGAACACCTTCTCGAACTGGTCGGCGTAGTAGCGCGCGCTGTCCTCGTCGCGCCGGATCCACGCGACGACTTTCTCGGGCCCGTACTCGAGCGCGAGCCAGCTCATGAAGCGCGTGCCGTACAGGTACGCATTCGCGGTGTGCTGGAAATCGACCTTGACGCCGCGCGACACGAGCCCGAGCGGATCGTAGAAGCGCGCGCCGTCGCGCACCATCGTGCGGAACACCATCTCGTCGTAGCCGCCTTGCGCGCGCCCGAGGCCGCCGCCCATCCACGTCTCCAGGAACACGGCGCCGCCCTCGAGGTACCAGCGCGGCGCGGTGAAGCGCGGGACGGTCAGGTAGCTGTAGAGGAGCGTCTCGGGACTCGACGGCGTCGGCTGCACCTTGCCCATGAACGCCGTGCGCCAGAAGCGGTCCTGGTCGTTCGCGAGGTCGCCCTGCGCGACGTGCACGAGCTCGTGGTTCATCAGCGAGTACATGCGCTCGGTCGCCGGATAGGTCTCGAATGCGTGAGAGACCGGCGAGACGTCGAACGAGAGCAGGTTGCGCGGCGCCGCGTTGACTCCCGCGCCGCCGTAGTCGGAAAGATCCTTGAGCAGGAACGTCGTCGCCTCGGACGGCCGCCAGCCCAGATGCGTGCGCTGCCACTCGAGCGCGTTGGAGAACGTTCGCGCGGCGTGCGTGCCGAGGAACCCGAGGGGCTCGAACCAGATGAGCCGCAGCTTGGCGGTCTCGACGTACGACATCCCGAGCGGGTTGTCGTCGTCGGCGGCCGCGGCGGGCGCGACCAGCGCCGTGCAAAGCAACACCATCCCCAGCAGACGCCGCATCCGCTCGCTCTCCCCAGTCGCGCGAGGCCAAAGCATAGGGGGGCGTCGCCCAAAAGCAAACCGCCGGCGCGAGGCCGGCGGTTTGCCAGGCGCGAGCTGGGGGTTCCCGCGCCGAAAACGGTCGAGCAGGTTACTGGGTGGTGCCGAGCGCCTTGCCTTGGGTCTGGCCTTGGGTCTGGCCAAGCGTCGAGCCCTGGGTCTGGCCAAGCGTCGTGCCTTGCGTCTGGCCGAGCGTCGAGCCTTGCGTTTGGCCCTTGGCCTGGCCTTGCGTCTGCCCAAGGGTTTGACCGAGCGTCGAGCCCTGGGTCTGGCCCTTGGCTTGGCCTTGGGTTTGGCCTTGCGTCTGACCGAGCGTCGAGCCTTGGGTCTGGCCCAGCGTCGAGCCCTGGGTCTGGCCCTTGGCCTGGCCTTGGGTCTGACCGAGAGTCGAACCCTGCGTCTGGCCCTTGGCTTGGCCTTGAGTCTGGCCGAGTGTCGAGCCTTGGGTCTGGCCAAGCGTCGAGCCTTGGGTCTGACCGAGCGTCGAGCCTTGGGTCTGGCCGAGCGTCGAGCCTTGGGTCTGGCCAAGGGTCGAGCCTTGGGTCTGGCCGAGCGTCGAGCCTTGGGTCTGGCCGAGCGTCGAGCCTTGCGTTTGGCCTAGCGTCGAGCCCTGCGTCTGGCCGAGCGTCGAGCCTTGCGTCTGGCCGAGGGTGGAGCCTTTCGCCTGGCCTGCGGCGGCGTCGGCCGACGGCGGGACCAGCGGCGTGCCCGAGGGCCTCGGCGCGCCTTGCGGCACGTCGACGGCAGTCGCCTGCGGTTTCACGAACCGTTCGGCCGGCGCGATGGTGCCCACCGCGTCCTTGCTGGCCGGCGACATGTCGAGCGAGTAGCCCGCGATGACCACGACCGCGATGGCGGCGAGGCCGACGCCGATGACGAGCTTGCGCTTGTTGAAGGAACCGCTTGTTTGTTCGCTCATGGTGCCCCCCAGGGAAAACGGATTGGAACCTACGCCAAATATTGGCGACGGAGAAGTAAGTTGGTCGTCCGCCGGGCGTCCGGCGGCAGGAATATTCGCCATCACGGCCGCCACCAGTCCCTCGGGCGGGTGCGGCGCCGGCACGCGGGCCAGGGCATCGAACAGCCGCTGCCACGCGGCGTAGCGCTCGCGGAGGACCGGATCGTCGGCCAGCGCGCGCTCCAGCGCGGCGGCCTCGTCGGGCGTCGCCTCGCCGTCCAGCGCCGCGGTCATCAGCCGATCGAGCTCGGAGGCGCGCATCACGGGCTCCTCAGGTCGCCGAGCACGCCGCGCAGGCGCTGCCGCGCCTCGAACAGGCGCGACTTCACCGTCTTCTCGTCCACGTCGAGAATCCCGGCGATCTCCTGGTAACTCAGCTCGGAGAAGTGGCGCAGCATCAGCACGGTCCGGTCGTTGGCCGACATCCTCATCACGGCGTGGCGGATACGGCCGTTGGTCTCCGCCTCGCTGAAGCGCCGCTCCGGATCGTCGCCGTCCGGGCCGGCCATCTCGACGTCCTCGTCGAGCTGCTCCTCCCGGTCGTTCCGGCGCAGTACGTTGAGCGCCTCGTTCACCGCGATCCGGTAGATCCAACTGAAGAACCGGTACCGCGGGTCGTACTCGTCCAGCCGCTCCGCGACCTTCATGAAGACGACCTGCGCGACGTCGCGCGCGTCCTCGGCATTGCGGAGCACCCACCACGCGGCGTTGTAGATCGGCCGCTGGTAGCGCACCACGAGCGCCGCGAACGCCTCGCGGTCGCCGTGCCGGTAACGCTCCAGCAGGGTCTGGTCGGCCTCGTTCTCCCCAAGTACACCGGAGCCGGCCGAAAAGTTGGCGGTCATCCGATCTCGAAGAGCTGGTCGAAGCCGGAATAGGTGAAGATGTCCTTGAGGTGCGGGCCCGCGCCGGTCAGCCGGAGCTTGCCGCCCGATCCGAGCAGCCGCTTGTGGGTCTTGAGCAGCACGCCGAGACCCGCGCTCGAGATGTACTCGAGCGCGCGGCAGTCCAGCGTGACAACGCCCGAGGTCCGGTCGAGGAACGCCTGCGCGGCGTGCGCCTGCGCGGCGTCGAGCCGGCCGGCCACCACGACGGCGCCGTCCGGCCCGTGATCGATCGACAGCATCCCTATCCCCCAGTCGCCGTGGCCGCGCCGTCCTGCGGCGCCGTCGCGGCGGTCTTCCGAAACGTGGTCCGGCTTTCGCGCGTCGCGTCCGAGTACCGGTACTCGATCGCGTCGACCATCCGCCGGATCAGGTGCAACCCGAGCCCGCCGGGACGGCGCGCCTCGACCGGCGCGCCGACGTCGACGTCGGGGGCGCGCGTCACGTCGAACGGCTCGACGTCGTAGTCGGTCAGCGTCACCTCGACGCCGCCGCCGATCGCCGACACGTCCATCCGGACGTCGCGCGCGCTGCCCTTCGCGTATTTGACCATGTTCGTGAACAACTCTTCCACTACGAAGTCGATCGCCGCGAGCATCGAGCGGTCGATGCCCAGGCGGTCGAACGCCTCGGCGCTGTAGGACACCATCGGCTCGATCGACGCGAAATCCCGCGCGAACATCCGCGACATCGACGCCGCCACTCGACGAAGGATCACCGCGGTCATGTCGTCGGCCTGCGGCGTCGCGCTGGCGTGCGCGTCGACCGCCGCGAGGACCGCATCGCGCACCGCTTCGGCGCCTTCGCCGTGATGGCTGCGCACCAGCGCCTCGACGCGCTGCTCGCCGAATTGCTCGCCCGAC
>DATBSV010000218.1:0-7762 GCA_036559685.1 Casimicrobiaceae bacterium | reverse complement strand
GAGCAGGTCGGTCGTCGCCTGCGCGCTGCCCTTGTACGGGACGTGGTTCATCTTGAGTCCCGCCATCGACGCGAACATCGCGGCGAACAGGTGCTGCCCGCTGCCGTTGCCCGAGGACGCGTAGTCGACCTTGTCCGGGTTCGCCTTCACGTAGGCGATGAACTCGTCGAGCGTCTTCGCCGGGAACGACGGGTGCACGACCAGCACGCCGGGTTCCTCGCCGATCAGCATCACCGGCGCGAAGTCCTCGATCGGGTCGAACGGCAGCTTGCGGTACATCGTTGCACTGATCGCGTTGGTCTGCGACGCGAGCAGCAGCGTGTAGCCGTCGGGCGCCGCCTTCGCGACCTCGCCCGCGCCGAGCGTCGCACCCGCGCCGGGCTTGTTCTCGACGACGACCTGCTGCCCGAGACGCTCGGAGAGTTTCTGCGCGACGATGCGCGTCGGCCCGTCGACCGCGCCGCCGGGCGAGAACGGCACGATGACCTTGACCGGCCGGTTGGGATAGTCCTGCGCGTGGACGGGCGGGACAAGGGCGAGCGCTGCCGCCGCTACCGCAATGAAAGCGATCTTTGACATGTCAAGTATTCTCCTCGTAGCGGGCGAGTGCCGCCACGTAATCGCGGTTCATGTCGGCCGTCGAGTTCGCCTCGACGCCCAGGTCGTTCAGGATGCCGTCGGCGAGGCCGTAGACCAGTCCGTGCAGCGTGACCGGCTGGCCGCGCGCCCACGCGTCCTGGACGATCGTCGTGCGCGCGAGGTTCGCGAGCTGGTCGAGGACGTTGAGCTCGCACAGGCGATCGATGCGCGCGTCGCCCTCGAGCGGCGCGAGCGCCGCGCGATGCCGGACCGCGACGTCCTGCACGTGGCGCAGCCAATTGTCGATGAGGCCGTGCGCCGAGTCCTCGAGCGCCGCCTTGATGCCTCCGCAGCCGTAGTGGCCGACGACCAGCACGTGCTCGACCTTGAGCACGTCGACCGCGTACTGGAGCACGGCGAGGCAGTTGAAGTCGGTGTGCACGACGACGTTGGCGACGTTGCGGTGAACGAACAGCTCGCCTGGGTCGAGGTCGACGATCTCGTTCGCCGGCACGCGGCTGTCCGAGCAGCCGATCCACAGGTAGCGCGGCGCCTGCTGCGCGAGGAGCCGCCCGAAAAAGTCGGGCTCCTGGGCGACCACGTCGGCGGCCCATTCGCGGTTGCGGTCGAGGAGGTGGCGGATCGACGACATGTCGGCCGTCATCATACCGGCCCGCCCCACAGGAGTAGAATCGATCAACGTCGGAGTCGCCCGGGCGGCCCGGCGTTTTTTGCGCCCGGCCCTCGACGGGAGAGCGAACCATGCGCATCGAGAACGACGTCAAGCTCGACTTCAAGGACGTGCTTATCCGGCCCAAGCGCTCGACGCTCACGACGCGCTCGCAGGTCGACATCTCGCGCGAATTCCGGTTCCGGCACACCGGCACCGAGTACGCCGGCATCCCGATCGTCGCGTCCAACATGGACTCGACCGGCACGTTCCAGATGGCGCGCGCGCTCGACGACTTCAAGCTCTCGGTCGCGCTGCACAAGCACTACGAGGTCGACGAGATCGTCGCGTTCTTCCGCGCGCTCGAGCGCAAGAGCGCGGCGTTCTACTCGATGGGCATCCAGGACGCCGACGAGGAGAAGCTCCACGCCGTGATGGCGAAGGCGGGCAAGGGCGCCGAGTCGACGATCCGCTACGTCTGCATCGACGTCGCGAACGGCTACACCGAGGGCTTCGTACGCTTCGTCGCCAAGGTGCGCGCCGCGTACCCGCACCTCGTGATCATGGCGGGCAACGTCGTGACCGGCGAGATGACCGAGGAGCTGATCCTGTCGGGCGCCGACATCGTGAAGGTCGGCATCGGCCCGGGCTCGGTGTGCACGACGCGCAAGATGACCGGCGTCGGCTACCCGCAGCTCTCGGCGATCATCGAGTGCGCCGACGCGGCGCACGGTCTCGAGGGCCACATCTGCGCCGACGGCGGCTGCACGACGCCGGGCGACATCGCGAAGGCGTTCGGCGGCGGCGCCGACTTCGTGATGCTGGGCGGCATGTTCGCCGGCCACGACGAGTCGGCCGGCGACGTCGTCGACCAGGGCGGCAAGCGCTTCATGCGCTTCTACGGCATGTCGAGCCGCATGGCCATGGAAAAGTACGCGGGCGGCGTCGCGAAGTACCGCGCGGCCGAGGGCAAGGAGGTGCTCGTGCCGTACCGCGGGCCGGTGGCCGAGACCGCGCAGGAGATCCTGGGCGGCGTACGCTCGGCGTGCACCTATGTCGGCGCGCGCCGTCTGCGCGAGCTTTCCAAGCGCACGACGTTCGTGCGCGTCACGCAGCAATTGAACGAAGTATTCGGCAAGAGTTGAGGAGCCCCATGAAGATCAAACTCGCCAAGACGGCGATCGCGCTCGCCACGTTCGCGGCGGCGTCGTACGCAACCGCGCAATATCCCGAACGGCCGATCACGATGATCGTGCCGTTCCCGCCCGGCGGCGTGGCCGACACGGTCGCGCGGCCGGTGGCCGAGGCGCTGTCGCGCGAGCTCAAGCAGCCGGTCGTCATCGAGAACAAGCCGGGCGCCGGCGGCGCGATCGGCATGGGCCTCGCGGCCAAGGCGAAGCCCGACGGCTACACGGTGCTGCTTGCGCTCGCGTCGTACACGGTGCTGCCCGAGGCCGACAAGGTGCTCGGACGCGCGCCTCAATACCAGCTCGCCGACTTGAAGCCCGTTGCGCGCTTCACGGCCGACCCGACGGTCCTCGCGGTGCGTGCCGAATCGCCGTGGAAGACTTACGCCGAGTTCGTCGCCGCCGCGAAGGCGGAGCCCGGCAAGCTCACGTTCGGCTCGTCGGGCAACTACGGCACGATGCACATGCCGATGGCGATGCTCGCGCTCGACCGCGGCGTGCAGCTCACGCACGTGCCGTACACCGGCGCGGGCCCGGCGATCGTGGGGCTGCTCGGCGGCCAGGTCGATGCGATCGCGACCGGCCCGGCGACGATCGTCCAGCACGTCAAGGGCGGCAAGGCGCGCGTGCTCGCGCATTGGGGCGAGGGGCGGCTCCTGTCGTTGCCCGACGTGCAGAGCCTGACCGATCTCGGCACGCCGGTCACCTATGCGCAGTGGTCGGGGATGTTCGTGCCCGCAGGCACGCCCGACGCGATCGTGATGCGGCTGCGCGAGGCATCGAAGGCCGCGGCCAACGACGACCGCGTGAGGCAGGTGATGCTCACCGCCGGCAGCCCGATCCTCTACCAGGACGCGCCGGAATTCGCGCGCTACGTCGATGCCGACGCCGCGAAGATGGCGGACGTCGTCAAGAAGGTCGGCAAGCTCGAGTAGCGGGCGCCTGTCGCGGTGGCACGGGCGCGGCCGGTGTAAAATCCGGCTTTCGCGCCCCTGCCTGCGATGGCCGACTTCCTCGCGCTGCCCGGCCGCTCGGCCGCCTCGTCCTTCCGGATCACCAAGCTCCTCGCAAGCCTCCGCGCCGCGCGGCCCGCGACGACGATCGTCGCGCTTTCGGCGCGCTTCCGCCATTACGTCGAGCTCGCTCGGGCGCTGTCCGCATCCGAGCGCGCACTGCTCGATCGCCTGCTGACCTACGGCCCGCGCGACGAGCGGCCGATCGACGGCGAGCCTGCGTTCGTCGTCGTGCCGCGGCCCGGCACGATCTCGCCATGGTCGTCGAAGGCGACCGACATCGCTACCAACTGCGGCCTCGCCGCGGTTCGCCGCGTCGAGCGCGGCGTCGACTGGCACGCCACGACGCGCGATGGCGCGCCGCTCTCGCACGCCGACCGCGACGCGCTGGCGCCGCTTGTGCACGACCGCATGACCGAGGCGGTGCTCGACGGCCCGTCGCACGCCGGCGTGCTGTTCGCGCACGTGCCGCCGCGGCCGCTCGCGACGGTTCCGCTCCTCGCGCAGGGCCGCGCAGCGCTGGTGCACGCGAATGCCGAGCTCGGCCTCGCGCTCGCCCCGGACGAGATCGACTATCTCGACGCGAGCTTCCGCGCGATCGGCCGCGACCCGACCGACGTGGAGCTCATGATGTTCGCGCAGGCGAACTCGGAGCATTGCCGGCACAAGATCTTCAACGCGAGCTGGGTCGTCGACGGCGTGCCGCAGCCCAAGAGCCTGTTCGCGATGATCCGCGACACCCACGCCGCCCACCCGCAGGGCACGATCGTCGCGTACTCGGACAACGCCGCCGTGATGGAAGGCGCGCAGGTGCGCCGCTTCCATCCCAATGGCGAGGGTCGCTACGGTGCGCACGACACGCTGACGCATACGCTGATGAAGGTCGAGACGCACAACCACCCGACCGCGATCGCGCCGTTCCCGGGCGCGGCGACCGGCTCGGGCGGCGAGATCCGCGACGAGGGCGCGACCGGCATCGGCGCGAAGCCCAAGGCCGGCCTCGTCGGCTACACGGTGTCGCACCTTCGCGTGCCCGGCAGGGTCGAGCCGTGGGAGACCGCGCTCGACAAGCCCGCGCGCATCGCCTCGCCGCTCGACATCATGCTCGAGGGTCCGATCGGGGCGGCGTCGTTCAACAACGAGTTCGGGCGGCCGAACCTCGGCGGCTACTTCCGGACGTTCGAGCAGACGGTCGACGGCCAGGTGCGCGGCTACCACAAGCCGATCATGGTCGCGGGCGGCGTCGGCAACATCGACGCGCGCCACACGCACAAGCGCCGGATGAGCGAAGGCACCCTGATCGTGCAGCTCGGCGGACCGGGCCTGTTGATCGGGCTCGGCGGCGGCGCCGCGTCGTCGATGGCGACCGGCGTGAACGCCGCCGACCTCGACTTCGACTCGGTTCAGCGCGGCAATGCGGAAATCGAGCGGCGGGCGCAGGAGGTCATCGATCGCTGCTGGCAGATGGGCGATCACAACCCGATCCTGTCGATCCACGACGTCGGCGCGGGCGGGCTTTCGAACGCGCTGCCGGAGCTCGTGCACGGCGGCGGCGTCGGCGGCGCATTCGACCTCGCCGCCATTCCGTCGCTCGAGAGCGGCATGTCGCCGCGCGAGATCTGGTGCAACGAGGCGCAGGAGCGCTACGTCCTCGCGCTCGCGCCCGAGGCGCTCGCGACGTTCGACGCGATCTGCAAGCGCGAGCGCTGCCCCTACGCGGTCGTCGGCCGCGCGCGCGCCGACGGGCGCCTCGTCGTCGAAGATCCGCGCTTCGGCAACAAGCCCGTCGACGTGCCGCTCGACGTGATCCTCGGCAACCCGCCGCGCATGACGCGCAGCGCGCTTCGGGTCGTGCGCGCCGGCAAGCGCCTCGACCTCGGCGCGTTGTCGCTGGAGGAGGCCGTGCGCCGCGTGCTGCGCTTCCCAGCGGTCGCCGACAAGACCTTCCTGATCACGATCGGCGACCGCACGGTCGGCGGCCTGTGCTCGCGCGACCCGATGGTCGGACCCTGGCAGGTGCCGGTCGCCGATGTCGCGGTGACGCTGATGGACTTCACCGGCCACGCGGGCGAGGCGATGGCGATGGGGGAGCGCACGCCGCTCGCGCTGATCGATGGTCCCGCGTCGGGCCGGATGGCGGTCGCCGAGGCGATCACCAATTTGATGGCGGCCGACGTTGCCGCGCTCGACCGCGTGAAGCTCTCGGCCAACTGGATGGCGCCGGCGGGCCATCCCGGCGAGGATGCCGTGCTGATCGACACGGTGCGCGCCGTGAGCGAATTCTGCATCGCGATTGGTGTGTCGATCCCGGTCGGCAAGGATTCGATGTCGATGCGCACGGCGTGGAACGACGGCGGGCACGAGAAATCGGTCACCGCGCCGGTGTCGCTCGTCGTGTCGTCGTTCGCGCCGGTCGCCGACGCACGGCGCACGCTGACGCCGCTTTTGTCGCGCACACCCGGCGCGGCGCTCGTGTGGCTGCAGGCGATGCCGCGCCGCCACCGGCTTGGCGCGAGCGCGCTCGCGCAGGTGGTCGGGCAGCTCGGCGACGTCGCGCCGGATGTCGAGCCGAAAGCGCTGGCGACCCTCGTCGCCCAGCTTCGCAAGCTGCGCGAGCGCGACGCGATCCTCGCGTACCACGACGTGGCCGACGGCGGCGTGCTGGTCGCGCTGGTCGAGATGGCGTTCGCGTCGCGCGTGGGCCTCGACCTCCGGCTCGACGATTTCGCGGACGAGCCGTTCGCGGTGCTGTTCGCCGAGGAGATCGGGACCGTCGTCGAGGTCAAGGCGGGCGACGCGGAGCGCGTGATCGCGGAGGCGCGTGCCGCCGGCCTCGCGGCGCACGTCGTCGCGACCGTCGCGACGCACGATCGCGTGCGCGTCCACCGGCGCGGCGCGACGCTGGTCGACGCGGCGCGCGACGACCTGCACCGTGAGTGGTCGTCGCTGACCCACGCGATGCAGCGCATGCGCGACCTGCCGCACGCAGCCGACCAGGAGCGCGCGCGCATTGGCGACGCGCACGACGCCGGTCTCGCGCCGGTGGTGACGCTGCCGCTCGCGCCGTTCGTGGCGACCGGCGCGCGGCCGCGCGTCGCGGTGCTGCGCGAGCAGGGCGTCAACGGCCAGGTCGAGATGGCGGCGGCGTTCGACCGCGCAGGCTTCGACGCCTACGACGTGCACACGACCGACCTCGCGGGCGGCCGGCGCGACCTGGCCGACTTCGCGGGCATCGTCGCGTGCGGCGGTTTCTCCTATGGCGACGTGCTCGGCGCTGGCGAGGGCTGGGCGAAGTCGATCCTGTTCGATCGCAAGCTCGCCGACATGTTCGCGGCGTTCTTCGCGCGGCGCGACGCGTTCGCGCTCGGCGTGTGCAACGGCTGCCAGATGATGAGCGCGCTCGGCGACCTCGTGCCGGGGAGCGCGCACTGGCCGCGGTTCGTGCGCAACCGCTCCGAGCAGTTCGAGGCGCGGCTCGTGCAAGTCGAGGTCGCCAAGACGCCGTCGCTGTTCTTCCGCGGGATGGAAGGCAGCCGGCTGCCGGTCGCCACCGCGCACGGCGAGGGCTACGCCGAGTTCCGTGACGACGCGCAGCTCGCCGCGGCGCGGCCCTACGCGGCGCTGCGCTTCGTCGACGGTCGCGGCCGCGCGACCGAGACCTATCCGCACAACCCGAACGGCTCGCCCGAGGGCATCACGGGCCTCACGACCGCGGACGGCCGCTTCACCATCCTGATGCCGCATCCCGAACGCGTGTGGCGTACCGCGCAGCTCTCGTGGGCGCCGCGCGAGTGGGGCGAGGCGTCGCCGTGGCTCGCGCTGTTCCACAACGCGCGCCGCGCGCTCGGGTAAGCTATCCCGGAAAAGGAGCGGCGATGACGTTCAAGGTTTACGAGATCGACGGGATCGTTCCCGTCGTGGACCCGACCGCCTACGTGCACCCGTCCGCGGTGCTGATCGGTGACGTGATCGTCGGGCCGGGCTGCTACGTCGGACCGTGCGCGTCGCTGCGCGGCGACTTCGGCCACATCGAGGTGCGCGCCGGCGCGAACATCCAGGACGCGTGCATCCTGCACGGCTTCCCGGGCGTCGGCACGGTCGTCGAGGAGGACGGCCACATCGGCCACGGCGCGGTGCTGCACGGCTGCACGGTCCAGCGCAACGCGCTGGTTGGCATGAACGCGGTGGTCAACGACAGCGCGGTGGTCGGCGAGTCGTCGATCGTCGCCGCGATGGCGTTCGTCAAGGCCCAGATGGTGATCCCGCCACGAACGCTTTGCGCGGGCATCCCGGCGAAGGTGATCCGCGCGCTG
>DATBSV010000217.1:0-5302 GCA_036559685.1 Casimicrobiaceae bacterium | reverse complement strand
GTGCCGACGCGCGAGGCGGTCGAGAAGCTCGTCGCCGCGCGGCTCGCTGCCGATTGTCTCGGCGTGCCGACCGTGCTGCTCGCGCGCACCGACGCCGAAGCCGCGGACCTCGTCACGTCCGACGTCGACGCCAACGACGTGCCGTTCCTCACCGGCCAGCGCACGGTCGAGGGCTTCTACCGCACGGAGAAGGGCCTCGGGCAGGCGATCTCGCGCGGCCTCGCCTACGCGCCGTACGCGGACCTGATCTGGTGCGAGACCGGCAAGCCCGACCTCGCGTTCGCGAAGGCGTTCGCCGAGGCGATCCAGTCCGAGTTCCCGGGCAAGCTCCTCGCGTACAACTGCTCGCCGTCGTTCAACTGGAAGAAGAACCTCGACGACGCGACGATCGCGCGCTTCCAGCGCGAGCTCGGCGCGATGGGCTACAAATTCCAGTTCATCACGCTCGCGGGCTTCCACAGCCTCAACTACTCGATGTTCAACCTCGCGCACGGCTACGCGCGCCACGGCATGAGCGCGTTCGTCGAGATGCAGGAGGCCGAGTTCGCCGCGGCCGAGCGCGGGTTCACCGCGGTCAAGCACCAGCGCGAGGTCGGCACCGGCTACTTCGACCTCGTCACGACGACCGTGCAGGGCAGCCAGTCGTCGACGACGGCGCTCAAGGATTCGACCGAGGACGAGCAGTTCTTCGAGGAGAAGAAGAAGGCGGCGATGGCGGCGGACTGATCCTGACGTCGCGCCGCAACGTCTCGCATCGAGGCCGTGCCTGGAAGGGCGCGGCCTTTCGCATTTGGTAAGGCCCGATTGCGTCGCCATTCACGACGTCAGGATCCACGGGATGCACCGAGCTCCGGAAGCTGCAGCGACCCCAATGGATTGTCCCTACGCCGTCATCGCGTCGCCCGACCTGTGCTGACACTGCTATCGGCGGCGGCAACCGCTTTCGCCATTTCCGCTATCGTGCCTGCTTCGAACAGGATATCCGTCGACATCTCGAGGCCGAATCGTGCCGCCACGCGGTAGACGATCTCCTGGGCTTGCAGCGATTCGCCGCCGAGCTCCAGGAAATGGTCTTCGGTACCGACCCGCTGGAGACCGAGAACCTTGGCCCAGATCGCTGCCAACTCGGATTCGATTGCGGTGCACGGCGCCGTGAATGGCGCATCCACATCCCGGCGACCACGCGCCGGCAGCGGGAGGCGAAGGCGGTCGGCCTTTCCGTTCGGCGTCCGGGGAATCGCGTCCATCGCGACGAGGACGGAAGGGATCATGTAATCCGGGAGCGCTTTCCCGAGATGCTGTCGTATCTTGCCTTGGGACATGCGCGGTCCTGGCGATGCGACGAAATAGCCGACCAGCGCCTGAACGCCGGGATCCAATTCCCTCCCGACGACGACCGCGTCGCCGATGCCGGGCAGGGCACGGAGCGCGTTCTCTATTTCCGAGACGTCGATTCGATAGCCGCGAATCTTGACCTGGAAATCCCGCCGACCGACATGAATCAGGCGTCCGTCCGGCGCCCGCACGCCGAGGTCACCGGTCAGGTAGGTGCAAGCATCGCTCCCGCTCGGATCCGGAAGAAATGCGGCTCGAGTTCGCTCCGGGTCGCGCCAGTAGCCTCGCGAGATGTAGCGGCTCGTCACGGCAATCTCCCCCACTTCACCATCGCTGACTTCACGCCTCGATTCGTCGAGCAACCGGACGTCCTTGTCCTGCAGCGTGTAGCCGATCGGCAACTTACCCTCGGCGACCGGCGTGCCGTGCGGGACGAGCGCCCAGCAAACGGTCAGGCACTCCGTCGGCCCGAATGCATGCGACAGAACGCACCTCGACGAAAAATGCCGGTTGACGTACCCGAGGTCGGCTTGCAGCATGGGTTCGGCGCCGACCGACAGGAGGCGAACGGCCGGAAACGTCAGGTTCTCGTCCACGCTCGCCATGAAGGCGCGAAAGAACGTCGAAACGGCGCGGATGATGGTGATGTCGTTGTCCAGCAACCATGCCGTCAGCTCACGGAAGCCTTGTTTCTTGATGTCGAAGGGAAACACTGCGGCGCCATTGAGAAGCGAGCTGTAGATCGTCCGCACCGAGTTGGCGAATCCGATCGACGTGTAAAGCAGCCAACGATCACGCGCGGTGACGCTCCAGCCATTGGTGAGGTTGCGAACGTCGACGAGCACATTCCTGTGGCTGTGCATGACCCCCTTCGGCCGTCCGGTCGAGCCGGAGGTATAGAGGATCATCGCCAGGCTTTCCGGGGCGGGGTAGGCGCCAAGATCGGCTCCTGACAAACCTGGATCCACCGCGTCGAAGTCGACGAGCTCGATCGCGCTTGCGCAGAGCTGCCGTGCATGCTCGATGTGGTTCGCGCCGGCCACCACGACCTTGGCACCGGAGTCCTCGAGGATGTACTTCAGGCGATCCGGCGGATACGCCGGGTCCAGCACGACGTAGAATTTCCCCGCTTTCAGGACGGCGAAGATCGCGGCGAGAATTTCACCGCCATGGTCGAACAGAAGCGCGACCGGCTCGGCCGGCTTCCCGCGCGCGGCATCGAGCGTGCGCGCCAGCCGATTCGCTGTCTCGTTGAGCGACGAAAAGGTGTAGCTTCCGCGCGGCCATCGGATGGCCAGATGATCGCCGAATGCGCGTACTTGCTGCTCGAAGCGTTGCGGAATCGATTGCTCGATCTCCTCGTCCATGAACGGCCGAAAGCCACTGCCGGGCTGATACGGAATGCGTTGCAGGAGTCTCATGCTCGGCGCGACAGGTTCGGGAATGGCCGGCGCACTGGGTCAACGGCCCTCTTGTGCGAGGTTATCATCGGGTCTTTCGCCGCGGACGTGCCGGGCGCCGGAAGCTTCGCCGGACGCTTGACGGAGCGGCATGTCGAATTCCCCCGGCGCCATTCGTCGTGCATACGGGGACCCTTCCCCGACTTCCAGGAATGACCATGACAGGCACCGTCCGACTCCACCGCGTGCTCAAGGCCCCGCCCGAGCGCGTCTACAAAGCCTTCCTCGACGCCGATGCGATGGCAAAGTGGCTGCCGCCGCACGGCTTCACCGGCAAGGTCCACCAGATCGACGCGCGCGTCGGCGGGACCTACAAGATGTCGTTCACGAACTTCAGCTCGGGCCACTCGCACGCGTTCGGCGGGAAGTACCTCGAGCTCAAGCCGGGCGAGCTCATCAAGCACACCGACAAGTTCGACGATCCCAACCTGCCGGGCGAGATGACGACGACGATCACGCTGAAGAAAGTCTTTTGCGGGACGGACATGCACGTCGTCCAGGAGGGCATCCCGGCCGTGATCCCCGTCGAAGCGTGCTACCTGGGATGGCAGGAGTCGCTCACGCTGCTCGCGCAGCTCGTCGAAGCGGAAGTTCCCGGCTAGCGCACCACGCGGTCGGCGCGGGCGAGCAAGTCCGCCGGGATCGTCAGCCCGATCCGCCGCGCAGCCTCGACATTGACCGCGAGCTGGAACGTCGTCGGTTGCTCGACCGGGAGCTCGCCCGGCTTCGCGCCCTTGAGGATGCGGTCGACGTAGGTCGCCGACCGGCGGAACAGGTCCTCGAAGACCACGCTGTACGCCATGAGGCCGCCGGCGTCGACCACCTCGGGAAACGCGTAGATCGCCGGCAGTCGCGTGGCATTCGCCGCCGCCGCCAAGCGTGCCCGATGGAACAGCACCAGCGGGCTCGACAGCACGAGGACCGCGTCGGCGTTGCCGCGTTTCGCCGCGGCGAACGCGGCCTCGATGCGCGCGGGGTCGTCGAGCGGGATCGTGTCGACCGCGACGCCGAGCGACGCCGCGGACCGCCGCAGCGCGCGGACGACCTCGGCGTTCGCCGGCTCGCTCGGGTTGTCGAACACGACGATGCGCGCGACCTTTGGCGCGACCGCCTTCAACATCTCGAGCTGCTTGCCCACGAGGTCGGTCGCCAGGATCGACAGGCCGGTCACGTTGCCTCCCGGACGCGCGAGGCTCGCGACCGAACCCGAGCCAACCGGGTCCGCGTCGAAAGCCATCACGATCGGGATCGTCGTCGTCGCCCGGCGCAGCGCTCGCGTGACCGACGGACCCGCCGAGACGATCACGTCGACCTTGCGCTTCACCAGGGCGTCGACCAGCGCGGGCAGGCGATCGAGACGCTCGTCGGCGTACACGAACTCGATCGCGACATTGCGCCCGTCTTCGTAGCCGAGCGCCTTCATCCCGGCGAGGAACGCCTCGGTGCGACCCACGACGTCCTTCGCTTGCGCGGCGGCTACGACCCCGACGCGCGGCACCGCCGGCGACTGCGCGTGCGCCGCGACCGGCGACGTCAGCGCGAGCGCGAGCGCCAGCGCAGCGCGTCTGCGGGTCACGCGACCGGCACCGTGTAGTTGAGCCCGAGCCTTCCGCCGTCCGGGTAGATCGTCTGCCCGGTCACGTACGATGCATCGTCGGACGCGAGGAACGCGGCGACCGACGCGATCTCCTCGGGCTCGCCGAGGCGGCCCATCGGCGTGCGCGACAGGATCTTGCGCTTCGCCTCCTCGCTGCCGAGCACGGCCTTCTTCGCCATCTCGGTGGCGATCGTCCCCGGCCCGATCGCGTTGACGCGGATGCCGTGCGACGCGAGCGACAGCGCCATGACCTTGGTGAGCTGCGCGATGCCGCCCTTGCTCACGCAATACGGGACCTGGTTCGGAATCGCGAGCACCGCGTTGACCGACGAGAGGTTGACGATCGCGCCGCCCTTGCCTTGCGCGACCATGCGGCGCGCGACGGCCTGGCCGCACAGGAACATCGACTTCAGGTTGATCGCGAGCACGCGATCGAAGTCGGCCTCGTCGAGGTCCAGGAACTCTGCGGCATGGGTGATGCCGGCGTTGTTGACGAGGATGTCCACGGCGCCGAACGCCTCGACCGCGGTGTCGACCAGCGCGACGGCCGTCGCTTTCTTCGACACGTCGCCGGCCCGCGCGACCGCGCGCTTGCCGGACGCGTCGAGGCGATGCGCCGCGTCGCGCGAGCGGCCTTCGTCGAGGTCGCAGACGACAACGCGCGCGCCCTCGTCGAGGAGCCGCGCTGCGATCGCGTAACCGATGCCCTGCGCGGCGCCGGTGACGATGGCGACGCGATCCTCCAGCCGTGACATGCGAATCCTCCCGAGCCTGCTCCCGGCGGCTATGCTACCAACATGCGGAGCGAGCGCGCGCCGACGACGCGGCTGTTCTTCGCGGTGATGCCGGATGCGTCGTCGCGCGAGCGGCTGTCCGCGCTCGCCGACGAGACCGCGCGCGTGGCGGGCGG
>DATBSV010000216.1:0-11802 GCA_036559685.1 Casimicrobiaceae bacterium | reverse complement strand
GCCGCGCCCCGCGCGGCGCATGTGCGGCGTGACCGCCGCGGTCGCCATCACGACCGAGCGCACGTTGAGGTCGATCACCTCGTCGAAGAAGCCGTCGTCGATCTCGGCGATCGGCACGCGGCGCACCAGCCCGCCCGCGTTATTGACGAGGATGTCGATGCCGCCCAGCGCGCCGGCCGCATCGTCGATCACGCGCCGCACCTCCGCGCTGTCGTTGAAGTCGCCGCCGACCAGGTGCGCCTGGCCGCCGGCGAGGCGAACGTCCGCCGCCACTTCCTCGGCGCGGTTGCGGCTCGCGTTGTAGTGGATGCCGACCTTGCAGCCGAAGCGCGCGAACGCGCGCGCGGCGGCGGCGCCGATGCCGGTCGAAGCGCCGGTGATCAGGATCGATTTGCCGTGGAGATCGGGTGCCAGCATGTCAGTCAATTCGTTGTCCTCAGTCGATGAACAGCGAGGACACGGACTCCTCGTTGCTGATGCGAGTCATCGTCTCGGCGATCAGCTGTGCGCACGAGAGTTGCCGGATGCGGTCGCACGCCTTCGCCTCCTCGGAGAGCGGGATCGTGTCGGTCACGACGATCTCGTCCATGTCGGAGCTTGCGATCCGCGCGACGGCGCCGCCGGACAGCACCGGGTGGGTGCAGTACGCGACCACCTTCTGGGCCCCGTGCTCCTTGAGCGCGGTGGCGGCCTTGCACAGCGTGTTCGCGGTGTCGACGATGTCGTCCATGATCACGCAGGTGCGGCCCTCGACGTCGCCGATGATGTTCATCACCTCGGCGACGTTCGCCTTCGGGCGCCGCTTGTCGATGATCGCGAGGTCGGAGTCGAGGCGCTTCGCGATCGCGCGCGCGCGGACGACGCCGCCGACGTCGGGCGACACGATCAGGAGGTTGTCGTAGTTCCGCTTCCACAGGTCGCCGAGCAGGATCGGCGTCGCGTAGACGTTGTCGACCGGGATGTTGAAGAATCCCTGGATCTGGTCGGCGTGCAGGTCCATCACCATCACGCGGTCGACGCCGACCGTCGACAGCATGTCGGCGACGACCTTCGCGCTGATCGCGACGCGCGCCGAGCGCGGCCGGCGGTCCTGGCGCGCGTAGCCGAAGTACGGGATCGCGGCGGTGATGCGCGTCGCCGACGCGCGCTTGAGCGCGTCGACCATCACCATCACTTCCATCAGGTTGTCGTTGGTCGGCTGGCAGGTCGACTGCAGCACGAACACGTCGCGGCCGCGCACGTTCTCGAGCAGCTCGACCATCACCTCGCCGTCGGAGAACTTGCCGACGACGGCGCGCCCGAGACTGAGGTTGAGGTGGCGGCACACCGCCTCCGCCAACTTGGGGTTGGCGTTTCCGGTGAACACGCGCATCCGCTCGAAGGCCATGGCGCCGTCAGTCAGTTCCCGCGCAAGACACGGGCAGGTCGCCGGCCCACCGGCGGCCTGCCCGACGCGTCAATGAATGGCTGGGGAGGAAGGATTCGAACCCTCGAATGCCGGAATCAAAATCCGGTGCCTTAACCAGCTTGGCGACTCCCCAGTGGGAACCTCGCTCCCGAGACTTTACGCGAAAGCGGCGAGCGGATGCCTCGCCAGCGTACGCACGACCTTGACCTTCAGCCCCGCAGGAAGCGCATCGGCGGCGGTCCGCGCGTCGTGCTCGTCCGCGAAGGACGCGTACACGCACGCGCCGGAGCCCGTCATCCGCGCCTGCGGCGCGATGCGCGCCAGCGCCGCGAGCGCATCGGCCACCGGCGGATGCCGCGCACAGGCGGCGCCCGACAGGTCGTTCCGGCCGTAACTCTCGGAAAACACGTCTATTTTCGCCGATGGCGTCGAGCGTGTCAATTCCGGCGCGGCGAAAATCTCGCGCGTCGCGACATGCGCGTTCGGGAACGCGAGCACGAGCCACGCATGCGGCGCGGTCATCGCGGTGAGCCGCTCGCCGATGCCGCGCGCAAGCGCGGTCTCGCCGAACACGAAGAACGGCACGTCGGCGCCGAGGCCCGCTGCGATCTCGATCAGCGCCTCGCGCGGAAGACGCAGCGACCACAGCCGGTTGAGCGCCAGGAGCACCGACGCCGCGTCCGAGCTGCCGCCGCCGAGCCCCGCGCCAAGCGGGATCGCTTTGTCGAGCGTGATCGCCACGCCGCGCCGGCTGCCGGTCGCTTCCTTGAGCCGGCTCGCGGCGCGCAGCGTGAGATCGTCGCCGGCCGGCACGCCGGGCACGTCTCGCAGCCGCACGACCTCGCCGTCGTCGCGCGCTTCGAGCGTGACCGTGTCGGCGAGATCGACGAGCGAGAACCACGACTCGAGCGTGTGGTAGCCGTCGTCGCGCCGGCCCGTGACGTGCAGGAAACGGTTGACCTTGGCCGGCGCCGGGACGACGAGCCGCGCGGCGGAAGTCGCTAGCGCCATGCGTCGACGACGACGCGCACCTCGAGCTCCGGATAGCTCGCGATGACGACGCGCGGCCTTCGCTCGCCCTCGGCGTACGAGTACACGATCGCCCAGCCGTCCTGGCGCAGGACGCGCGCGCGGCCCGCGTCGTCGCGCTCGATCGCATGCGCGCTGCCCGGGTGTGGCACGCCGCGGATCCACCACGCGAGGCTCTCGACCGGCAGCGGCAGCGCGAGCACGCGGTCGGCGAGCGTCGACACGTCGCTCGCGCGCTCGGGCGGACGGTCGGGCCGGATGAGCGTCGCGCCGCTCGCGTCGCGCTCGAGGCGGGCGAGCGTCGTTCCCATCGGCGTCGAGAGCGCGATCGCATCGCGCCCCGGCTCGTGCATCCAGTCGAAGTTGGCGGCGGCGCCCTCGCTGCCGCGCTTCGCGGAGAGCCGGCCGCTCAGGTCGAACGGCGCGTCGACGACGGGCTCGGGCGCGCCGGTCGGCGCGGAAGGCGGGACGGTCGCGCACGCGCCGAGCGCGAGCGCTCCCACCATGAGAATGATCCCCCCGAAGCGAACTTCGCTCCGCTCCGTTCGCCGCCCCCCAGTGGGCCGCGCGCCCTTGGGGCGGCCCGGCGGGCGCGCGGCGACGCGCACTAGCGCGAGAGCCGGCGGACCGTCTCGAGCAGCACCGGATGGTCGGGCGAATCCTTGAGTTGCGCCGACCAGACTTCCTGCGCCTTCGCGCGGTCGCCCTTGATCCACAGCACCTCGCCCAGGTGCGCGGCGATCTCGGCGTCCGGGCGGCTCGAGAACGCCTTGAGCAGGTAGGTGAGCGACTCGTCGTAGCGGCCGAGCTTGAAGAGCGCCCACCCCATGCTGTCCATGATGAAGGGATCGTCGGGCGAGAGCTTGAGCGCGCGCTCGATCAGCGCGCGGCCTTCCTCGGTGCGCGCCGTGCGGTCGACGAGCGTGTAGCCGAGCGCGTTCAGCGCCTGCGCGTCCTCGGGCTTGAGCTCGATCACCCGCTTGAGCTTCGCTTCGGCGACGTCGATGCGGTCGACCTTCTCGGCGACCATCGCGAGGTCGTAGAGCAGGTCGGGCGCGTCGGGATGCTCGGCGAGCGACTTCTCGAGCACCGCGAACGCGCCCTTGTTGTCGCCCGACTCGCGCAGCAGCGACGCCTCGGCCTGGCGCACCTGGATGCGCTGCTCGATCGTCACCGCGGGCAGGTCGGCGAGCCAGCGGCGCCCCTCGTCGACGCGGTTGAGCTTGCCGTACATCGCGGCGACGCGCAGCTTCGCGAGCCACGCGCGCTCGCCGTCGGGCACCGCCTTGTAGCGGACGATCGCGTCCTCGTAGCGCTTCGTTTCCTCGGCGATCTGCGCGAGGTAGAGCTGCACGTTGCCATCTTCGTCTTTCGCCAGCAGCTTCTGGAACTGCTGCTCGGCCGTGGCGTAGTCCTTCATCTGGTAGCTCAGGATCGCGACGCCCATCGCGTACTCGCGCGTCTCGGGCTCCTCGACGGCGAGTTTTTCGAAGATCGCGCGGGCGTCGCCGAGGCGTTTCTGCTCGACGTAGAACTGCGCGAGCGCGCCACGCACCGCGCGCGACTGCGGGTACGACTTCGTGAACGCCTGAAGGAACGCGATCGCCTCGTCGTTGCTGCGCTTGCCCAGGATCTCGCCCTTGAGCAGCGCGGCGCGCTCCCAGTCGGGCTTGAGCGCGAGCGCACGATCGGCACGCTCGAGCGCGGCCGCGGCGATCGTCGCGTCGGCGGGCCCGGTGTTGAGGGCCGCGAGCGAAACGGCGAAGTGCGCCTCCGGCGACGACGCGTACGGCTCGGCGAGGTCGCGGATCATCTCGTAGACCGCGACCTTGTCCTGCTGGCGCGCGAACGCGCGGTTGAGCTGCAGGAACGCCTCGGCGACGCCGCCGCCGCCGGTCGCCTGGTCGGCGAGGAGCTTCTCGAGGCGGCTCTTGAGATCGTCCTCCGCAAGCGCATTGGGATCGCGCTCGCGCGGCACCGGGCCGCCGGACGCGAGCGCCGACAGGATCTGCCTGGGGCGCTCGGCGTCGGGCGCGAGGCTCGACCAAAGCCGCGCGGCCGACTCGGTGAGGCTGCGTTGCCGCGCCGCGTACGCGATCTCGGTCGCGCGGCGCGCGAGGCGAACGTCCTTCAGCTCGCGCGCGACCTCGAGGTACGCGCGCGCCGCCACCGGCGCGTCGCCGCGCTGCAACGCGATGTCGGCGAGCAGCAGCCGGTAGAACAGGTCGGCCGACATCCCGGTCGGGAGGTCGGTGCCCGCCGCCAGCGACGGATCCGCAGGCGGTGCGGTTTGCGCTAGCGTGGCCCCGGCGAACGTCATCGCGGCCGCGACGGCGGCGGCCGCGAGACGACGACGAAGGGAAGGAAGCGAGGTCGAGAGCCGGGGCACGTTGGTCATTTTCACAAGGGCCGGGCGCTCGATCATAGGCTATGCTCCGCGGCGCAACAAACGTGCGGCACCGTTCGTCGCCGCGCGAATTCCCGTGCCCGAGCTCCCCGAAGTCGAGACCACCCGCCGCGGCGTCGCGCCCGCGCTAGGGGGCAAGCGCGTCGTCGCCGTCCACGTGTACGACCGGCGCCTGCGCTGGCCGGTTCCCGCCGGGCTCGAGCAGGCCCTCGAGGGCCGCTCGCTCGTCGGCGTCGATCGGCGCAGCAAGTACTTGCTGTTCCGGCTCGCCGGGCCGCGCGGAACGGACACGCTGCTCGTCCACCTCGGCATGACCGGCAGCCTGCGCGTGTACAAGCGCGCGCCGGCGCGCAAGCCGCACGATCACGTCGACATCGTCTTCGACGGCAGGCTCACGCTCCGTTACCGCGACCCGCGCCGCTTCGGGACGATGCTGTGGATCGAGGGCGACGCGGCGTCGCACCCGCTCATCGCGCCGCTCGGCGCCGAGCCGTTCTCGCCGGCGTTCGACGCGGACCTGCTGCACCGCGGCACGCGGGGCCGGCGCGTGGCGATCAAGCTCGCGCTGATGGACAACAAGCTGGTCGTGGGGGTGGGCAACATCTACGCGAACGAGGCACTGTTCCGCGCCGGCATCCGGCCGACCAAAGCCGCCGGGCGGCTGTCGCGCGAACGCCTGGCGGCACTCGTGGACGCGGTGCGCGCCACGCTGGCCGACGCGATCGCGGCTGGCGGCAGCACGTTGCGCGACTACGTCGGCAGCGGCGGCGAGCCCGGCGGTTTCCAGCTCGGGTACGCGGTCTACGGTCGCGAAGGGGCCGCCTGCCGCGTCTGTGGCACACGAATCCGCGCGATCCGGCAGGGCCAGCGCTCGACCTTCTACTGCCCGCGCTGCCAGACTTGAGTCGTCCGCGGCCCGCCGTCCGTCCCGGCGGCACAAGTCGTGCTTCCAACCCTGTGTGTTACAGTCGCCGCCCGCCCGGGGGCACCGGAGGGCGGCTTTTCCGCTGGGGGGAGGATGGTCCACGCCCGCGAGCTCGCAGCCCGGTTCGAAGCGTACGGCGACTGGCGCCGGCGCCTGTCGGCTGGCATCTCGGCGCTGCACGACTGGCTCTCCGACCAGGACCTCGCCGACGCGCAGATCGACCTGCGCGTGCAGCGGCTGCTCGAGCGCCTCCACCAGGACAAGCTCGTCGTCGCGTTCGTCGCCGAGTTCTCGCGCGGCAAGTCCGAGCTCATCAACGCGATCTTCTTCGCCGACTTCGGCGCGCGCCTGCTGCCGTCGGCCGCCGGGCGCACGACGATGTGCCCGACCGAGATCCTGCACGATCCGTCGCGGCCGCCGTCGATCCGCCTGCTTCCGATCGAGACGCGCCTCAAGGACGGCACCGTCGCCGAGCTCAAGGGCTACGCGGACGAGTGGGTGTCGCTGCCGCTCGACCTCGCGTCCGCCGAGCGCATGAGCGACGCGCTCTCGCGCGTCTCGCAGGTCAAGCGCGTGCCGATCGCGCTCGCGCGCCGCTACGGCCTGCACGACGAAGACCTGATCGCGTCGTTCGAGCACCGCGACGAAGGCAGCGTCGACATCCCGTGCTGGCGCCACGCGATCATCAACTTCCCGCATCCGCTGCTGAAGCAGGGCCTCGTGATCCTCGACACGCCGGGCCTCAATGCGATCGGCACCGAGCCCGAGTTGACCCTGTCCCTGCTCCCGTCCGCGCACGCCGTGCTGTTCATCCTCTCGGCGGACGCCGGCGTCACCAAGACCGATCTCGACGTGTGGAAGGACCACCTGGCCGGCGCCGACGAGACGACGCGTTCGGGGCGGCTCGTGATCCTCAACAAGATCGACGGGCTGTGGGACGACATGAAGTCGTCCGCCGAGATCGAGTCCGAGATCCAGCGCCAAGTTCGCACGAGCGCCGCGATGCTGGCGGTGCCGGTCGAGCAGGTGTTCCCGGTGTCGGCGCAGAAGGCGCTGCTCGCGAAGGTCAACGGCGACGACACGCTGCTCGCGCGTAGCCGCCTGCCGCGACTCGAGTCCGCGCTGTCGGACAGCCTGGTCCCGGCGAAACGCGAAATCGTCGGCGCCGCCGCGCTCGCCGACGTCCGCACGCTGGTGGGCGGCGTGCGCACGATCCTCGACGCGCGCATCGCCGGCGTCGCCGAGCAGCTCGCCGAGCTCACCGCGCTGCGCGGCAAGAACCAGGACGTCGTCGAGCACATGATGCAGCGCGTGCGCGACGAGAAGGCGGTGTTCGAGCGCGGCCTGTCGCGCTATTCGGCGCTGCGCAACGTATTCACGCAGCAGACGACCGAGCTCTACGACCTGCTCGGGCTCGAGTCGCTGCGCACCAACGCGGGCCGCACGCGCAAGGCGATCGAGGCGAGCCTGTTCACCAAAGGCGTCCGCGGCGCGATGAACGACTTCTTCGCGCAGCTCCGCGCCGACCTCGACGCAGCGGGCAAGAAGTCGGCCGAGATCCACGAGATGATGGCCGCGATGTACGGGCGCTTCGCCCGCGAGCACCACCTCGACGCGTTCTCGCCGCCGCCGTTCTCGATGCTCAAGTACCTGAAGGAAGTCGAGCGCCTCGAGCGCGCCTACCAGCAGCACATCAACACGCTCTGGAACATGGCGAGCAAGGCCAAGTTCCCGCTGATGCGGCGCTTCTTCGAGACCGTCGCGTCGCGCGTCAAGCACCTCTACGGCATCGCGAACCGCGACGTCGAGGCTTGGCTCAAGTCCGTGATGTCGCCGCTGGAGACGCAGGTGCGCGAGCACCAGATGCAGCTGCGGCGCCGGCTCGAGAGCATCAAGCGGATCCACCGCGCGTCCGACGAGCTCGAGGAGCGCGTCGCCGAGCTCAACGCCCAGCGCGAGGGGCTCGACGCCCAATCGCGCGCGCTCGACGCGCGCGTGGGGTCGATCGAGGGAGTTGTGCGCAACGACGAGCTGCCGCTCGCCGCGAACGCGGCCTAGCTCCCGCTCCCGACCGCCGTCTTCACCCGCATCAGGCCTTCGTACTTGAGGGTGAGCTGCGCGGTCGTCTCGACGTGCGCCGGATCGACCGGGATGCAGTCGACCGGGCACACCTCGACGCACTGCGGCCGGTCGAAGTGGCCGACGCACTCGGTGCAGCGCGCCGGGTCGATCACGTAGATCTCCGTCCCCTGCGAGATCGCGTCGTTCGGGCACTCGGGCTCGCAGACGTCGCAGTTGATGCATTCGTCGGTGATGATCAGCGCCATCGCCGCTATCCCTGGCCCGTCTTCGCCTTGAGACGGGCCGCGACCGCCGGGTGGACGAACGACGACACGTCGCCGCCGAAGCGGGCGACCTCGCGCACGATCGTCGCCGAGATGAACATGTGCTGCTCCGAGGGCGTCAGGAACAGCGTTTCGACCTTGGGCCACAGCCGCCGGTTCATGCCCGCCATCTGGAATTCGTACTCGAAGTCCGAGACTGCGCGCAGGCCCCGGAGTACGGCGCGCGCGTCGTGCTCCTCGGCGAACCGCATCAGCAGCGTGTCGAAGCCGACCACGGTCGCGTTGGGCACGTCGGCGAGGACCTCGCGCGCCATCGCGACGCGCTCGTCGAGCGTGAACAGCGGCCGCTTCGCCTCGCCCTTCGCCACGCCGACGACGACGCGGTCGAACAGCCGCGCCGCGCGGCGCACGAGATCCTCGTGCCCGCGCGTGAACGGGTCGAACGTGCCGGGGTAGACGACGGTCAGCATGGGGCGAGCAGATGATAATGCACCTGCCCCGCGCGACCTTCCCTGATGACGGCGAGGGTATCGGGCACGTCGAGCCGCCGTCTCGCCTCGGCGTAGATCACTCCGCCGTCGGCCAGGCGCGCCGCCGCGGCCGGCAGCAGCCACGCCCACGGGTCGTCGTCGTAGGGCGGGTCGAGGAACACGACGTCGAAGCGCCTCGCCTCGCGCGCCAGGAACGCCTTCGCGTCGCCACGGTGCGTTTCGAGCGCGACGTCCAGCAGGCGCGCGTTGTCGTCGAGCGCGCGCACGAGCGCGGCGACGACATCCACGGCAACCGCGAGCGCCGCCCCACGCGACAGGGCCTCGAGCGAGATCGCGCCGCTGCCCGCGTAGGGCTCGAGCGTCGCGCGGCCCGTCAGGTCCTGCCCGAGCCAGTTGAACAGCGTCTCGCGCACGCGATCCGGCGTCGGGCGCAGGCCCGGCACGCCCGGAAAGCGCAGCGTGCGTCCGCGGTGGCGGCCGCCGATGATGCGCACGCGGTTCTGCGAAGGCACGGTCATGCGTCGCGTAGAATTCCAGATCACGTCTCTCGCGGCAACGATGCTCGATCTTTTCAAGCGCAAGACCGACGATGCCGCGCCCAAGCGCTCGTGGACCGAGCGGCTCACCGGCGGCCTCGCCGCGTCGCGCGAGCGCCTTGCCGGCGCGCTGACCGGCGCCTTCCGGCGTCGCGCGCTCGACGACGAGGCGCTCGACGAGCTCGAGAGCGCGCTGCTCGGCGCCGACGTCGGCGTCGCCGCGACATCGTTCCTGGTCGAGGACCTGAAGACGCGCTACCGGCGCGCCGGCGGCGACGCGGACCCGCGCGCGCTGCTGCGCGAGGCGCTCGTCGATCTCCTGAAGCCGCTCGAGAAGCCGTTCTCGATCGGCGCCGAGCGGCCGTACGTGATCATGATCGCGGGCGTGAACGGCGCGGGCAAGACGACGTCGATCGGCAAGCTCGCGAAGTGGCTGCAATCGCAGGGCCATTCGGTGTTGCTGGCCGCGGGCGACACGTTCCGCGCGGCCGCGCGCGAGCAGCTCGCGGTCTGGGGCGAGCGCAACAACGTCGCGGTGATCGCGCAGGACGGCGGCGATCCGGCCGCCGTCGCGTACGACGCGGTCGCGGCCGCAACGGCGCGCGGCATCGACATCGTGCTCGCCGACACGGCCGGACGGCTGCCCACGCAGGGCAACCTGATGGACGAGCTCGCCAAGGTCCGGCGCGTGCTGATGAAGGGCGGGCAGGGCGCGCCGCACGCCGTGCTTCTCGTGCTCGACGCGAACACCGGCCAGAACGCGCTCGCGCAGGTCGCCGCATTCGACCGCGCGGCGCCGCTGACCGGCCTCGTGCTGACCAAGCTCGACGGCAGCGCGAAGGGCGGCGTTGTCGCGGCGATCGCGCGCGAGCACCCGGTGCCGCTCGCGTTCGTCGGCGTCGGCGAGGGCGTCGACGACCTGCGCCCGTTCGTCGCGTCCGAATTCGTCGACGCGCTGCTGCCCGAAGCCTAGCGCTAAGTGTCGGCGACGATCCGCTTCGCCGGCGTCACCAAGCGCTACCCGGGCGGCCACGATGCGCTGGTCGACGCGAGCTTCGAGCTCGGCCAGGGCGAGTTCGTCTACCTGACCGGCCCGTCGGGCGCCGGCAAGAGCACGGTGCTGAAGCTCGTCGCGGGCATCGAGCGGCCGACGCTGGGCACGGTGCTCGTCAACCAGCAGAACGTCGGGCGTCTCACGGCCCGGTCGCTGCCGTGGCTGCGCCGCAACCTCGGCCTGGTGATGCCCGAGCTCGGCCTGCTCGACGACCGCACGGTCGGCGACAACGTGCGCCTGCCGCTCGACATCGCCGGCGTCGACCGCGCCGAGGCCGGACGGCGCGTGCGCGCGGCGCTCGAGAAGGTGGGCCTCGCCGGACGCGAGCGCTACAAGCCGCTCGCGCTCTCGGGCGGCGAGCAGCAGCGCGTCGCGATCGCGCGCGCGGTCGTCAACCGTCCCGCCGTGCTGCTCGCCGACGAGCCGACCGCGAACCTCGACCGCGTCGCGGCCGACGCGGTGCTGGGACTCTTCCGCGACTTCCACGCGGTCGGCGTGACCATCGTCATCGCGACGCACGACGCGGGCGTGATGACGCGCCACGACGCGCGCCGCATCGCGCTCGACCGCGGCCGCGTCGTCGCCGCCGGCGGGGCCGCATGAAAGCGCTGCGCGCGTACGCGCACGCGCTGCGTCGCGCGTGGGCCATCGCGCGATCGACGCCGCTCCTGTCGCTGCTCGTCGTCGTCGCGCTGGCGACCGCGCTCGCCCTTCCGCTGTTCGCCGCCGCCGTCGCCGAGGGCGCGCTCGCGGCGGTCGAGCGCATCGACGCCAAGCCGACGGTTTCGGTCTTCCTCGTCGCGCAGGCCGGGGCGAAGGAACGCGAAACGGCCGAGCGGGCGCTCCGTGAGCTTCCCGGCGTCAAGGCGGTCAGGTTCGTCGCGCGCGACGCCGCGCTCGCCGAGCTGGCGGCGATCGAGGGGATGGGCGACCTGCTCGCGGGCCTCGACGGCAATCCGCTTCCGGACACGCTGGTCGCCACGCTGATCGATGCGGACCCGGGAACCGCCTCCGCCGTCACCGGTCGGATCCGCTCGATCCCCGGGGTGGCCAGCGTGCAATCCGACGTCGCCTGGGTGACGCGCCTCGCGGCGATCGCCGGGGCGATCCGGTGGGTCGGCGCGCTGCTCGGCGCGCTCATGGCGGCGGCCGTCGTCGCCGCGACCTTCGCCGCCGCCCGCCTGCAAGCGCTCACTCATCGCCAAGCCATTGCCGTGGCGACGCTCCTGGGCGCGACCCGTCGCTGGGTCGCCAGGCCCTACGTCGTTCACGGGGTGCTCCAGGGTGCCGCTGCGGGGCTGGGCGCGGCGGCGATCGTGGCTGCGGCGCTGACCGGGCTGGGCGGAATCCTGCGCCCGACCTTCCCGGCGATCGCCGATCTCCTGGCCGTCCCGGCGCTGCCCTGGTCCGTGGCGGCGGTCGGCGCCGGGGCGTTACTGGGCTACGCGGGCGCGTGGCTCGCGACACGCGACCTTTCGTCGCGGCCTGCCGTCACTTAAGTCCCGGCTACCGCTGCCGGTCATATCCGACTGGTTTAGTCGGGAACTTTCGGCTAGCTTTAGCACTCCTAAGTGCCGACTGCTAAGATGGTGCCGGGCAGGAGGATC
>DATBSV010000215.1:0-9371 GCA_036559685.1 Casimicrobiaceae bacterium | reverse complement strand
GAACAGGCGCTTGAGATCCGGCGGCGCGAAGTGGATCGTCAGCACGACGAGGTGGACCGCGACCGAGATGCCGGCGGCCCACGCCAGGATGTTCGGGTCGCGCGGCGGGTGCAGCGCCTCGGGCGGGATGCGCGCGGGCGGAAGCGCGCCGACCGGGTGCAGGCGCGCGCCCGAGGGCGTCGTCAGCGGCGCGAGGCCGCCCGACGCCGCCGGCGCGATCGAGGTCAGCGGGCGCACGACCGCACGCGCGGCGCGTACGCCGGTGGGATGCGGGCGGGTTTCCGACCTTGGCGTCGATGCCTTGGCCGCGGGGGTGGCGCGCGGCGCCTCCGCCGGCCTGGGCACGGACGGAACGGCCGCCGGGGCGACCGCCTTGGTCACCCGCTTGCGCGCGCGCGGCAGCGCGACGGCCCCTTCGGGCGCGTCGTCCGCCTTGGGCGGCGGCGGAACGGAAGTCAGCTTGCGGGGCACCGGGGTCGGGACGGGTCCTCGGGAACGACCCCATTTTAGGCGGGGAAGTCCCTAGACAGCAGCTTCCGTGCCCGCCACCGCGCGTTCGACCGGCCCGCCGTAGCGCGCTTCCAACACCGCCTCGAGCAGGTCGACGCGCAGAACCTTGACGCGCACCGGCGTGCCGGCCGGAAGCGGGGGAAGGTCGGCGAGGCGCACGCGCAGCGGGATCGCGTCGAGGCGGGCCACGCCCTCGCGATCGACGGTCGCGAGGGCCTCGTCGACGCCTTCCTGGACCAGCCAGCGCAGGCACCAGTAGTGCTCCATGCGCTCCTGGAACTCCGCGTACTGCGAGTACGTCGCCTCGAAATCGGTCATCGCGGCGACGAGCTCGGCGTCGTTGGGCGCGTAAGGCGGACGCTCGCCCGCGACGACCGCGATCAGCTGTCGCTGATTGACGAGGTCCGAGTAGCGCCGCAAAGGCGAGCTCGACCACAGGTAGTGCATGAGGCCGAGCCCCTGGTGCTCGCCGGGCCGCGTGCTCATCCTGACCTTGCCGCCGGATTGAACGCGATAAAGCCCGGCCGCGTCGGCCTTCGCGAGCAGCTCGCCCCATGTCGCGTTGACGCGGATCATCAGCTCGGCGACGAGCTTGTCGAGCGGCGAGCCACGCAGGCGCGGCACGATGCGCACGCGCCCCGGCTCGGGTACCACGGTGGCCGCGTCCCAATCGACGTCGAAGCTGTAGTCGACGCGCTCGATGTCGGTCTTGCCGCGTGCGGCGGCGTAGCGCTGCGCGAGCTTCCAGAGCACGCGCAGCTCCGCGATCCACGGTGCATCGGACGGCGACGGCAGCGGGTTCGCGAACGCGTCGCCGATCGTGTGCAGCGCGAGGTTCGCGGCGACCGGCACGCGCTCGACGACCGTGCGCTCGGCGACCGGTGCGCCGTGCTCGTCGAGCACGACGTACAACGAAAGGGCGGGGCGCGGGGCGCCCGCGGCGAGCGAAAACGCCACGACGACGTCGTCGGGCAGCATCGTGATCTTGCGGCCGGGCATGTACACGGTCGACAGCCGCGCGCGCGCCGCGGCGTCGTGCGCGCTGCCGCGCGCGATCGCGAGCGCCGGCGCGGCGATGTGGACGCCGACCTCGACGCGGCCGCCGGGCAGCTCGCGCACCGAGAACGCGTCGTCGATCTCGGTCGTCGTCGCGTCGTCGATCGAGAACGCGCGCACGCCTTGCGCGACCGGCAGGTCGGGAAGCCCGGGGAGCGCCGGCAATGCGGGAAACGCCGTGCCGCGCGGGAACGCCTGCGCGAGGAACGCCTCGTAGTGGTAGTCGTGCGTCGACGGGATCGCGCCGGCGTGCGCGAGCACCGCGATCGGCGGCATGCGCTCCGCGTCGGCGGCCGCGGCGAGCGCCTTCCATTCGAGCGCGTTCTTGTCGGGCTTGTAGAGCAGCATCGCGCGCTTCGCCGCGAACTCGGGCGGCAGCTCGCCGCGGCGCAGCGCGTCCGACCACGCGCCGATCTGCACGGCGTCGCGCTTCTTGCGCTCGACCGACGCGAGCGCGGCGGCGAGCGCGTCGGGCGTCGCCTTGCGGTAGCGGCCCTTGCCGCGCTTGTAGAAGTACATCGGCGCGGCGTGCAGCAGTTGCAGCACCGCGAGCTTCTCGGGCGCGCTCGCGTGCTCGCCGTAGTAATCGCGCGCGAGCGTGTCGAACCCGAACTCGTCGTCGCCGGAGACATCCCACAGGAACTGGGGGTCGAGCGCGGACGCGAGCGCGGCCGCCTGCGCCAGCGCCTCGCCGGGGCCGGGCGTCGGAAAGCGCATCAGCACGTTGGCCGCCTTGACCTTGATGCGCCGCCCGGTCGACACCTCGACCTGCAGCGACGTGTCCTGGTCGGCGAGCACCGCACCGGCCTTGAGCAGGCCGTCGTCCTCGAACAGCACGTTCATGGGGCGCGCATCATAGCAAGCCGGGTATAGTCGCCGGCTCGAACGGGGCCAAGCGCATGCGCTACAAGCGGCTGGGACGAAGCGGATTGGACGTGTCGACGCTGGCGCTCGGCACGATGATGTTCGGCGATCGCACCGACGAGGCCGCGTCGCGCGAGATCGTCGCGCACGCGCGCGACGCGGGTGTCAACTTCGTCGACACGGCGGACGTCTACGTGAATGGCGAGTCCGAGCGCATCGTCGGGCGCGCGATCGCCGCGCACCGCGACCACTGGGTCGTGGCGACGAAGGTCGGCAACAAGATGGCGAACGAGCGCAACAACGGCGGCTCGTCGCGCGCCTGGATCCTGCGCGCGTGCGACGGAAGCCTGACGCGCCTCGGCACCGATCGCATCGACATCTACTATCTTCATCGGGACGATCCGAGGACGCCGCTCGACGAGACCGTCGGCGCGATAGGCGACCTGGTGCGCGCAGGGAAAGTCCGGTATTTCGGCGTGTCGAACTTCCGCGGCTGGCGCATCGCCGAGGTCGTGCGAGTGTGCGAGCGTCTCGGCGTCGCGCCGCCGATCGTCTGCCAGCCGTACTACAACCTGCTGAACCGGGGACCCGAGGTCGAGATCCTGCCGGCATGCGACCACTACGGCATCGGCGTCGCGCCGTACTCGCCGATCGCGCGCGGCGTGCTGACCGGCAAGTACGCGCCGGGCGGCGGCGCGGCGCCCGAAGGCTCGCGCGTCGCGCGCAGCGACCAGCGCATGATGGAGACCGAGTTCCGCGAGGAGTCGATCGCGATCGCGCAAACGCTCAAGGCGCATGCCGGGAAGACGGGGCGGACGGCCCTGCGTTTCGCACTCGCGTGGATGTGGGCGAACCCGATCGTCACGAGCGTGATCGCCGGTCCGCGCACGCTGCAGCAGTGGCAGGAATACGTCGACGCGATCGGCACGCCGTGGACCGGCGACGACGAGGCGCTCGTCGATTCGCTGGTGCGTCCCGGCCACCCGTCCAGCCCCGGCTACAACGACCCGCAATACCCGTTCTACGGGCGCCAGCGGCGCGAGTGAGCCTACCGTGGTGATTCGGCGGTTATCCTGCAGAACGCCCATTAGGGCGAAGGCATAGTCCCGCCCCGATGAACGAGGTCGCCGCCGCCTTTGCGTGGACGTTCGGGATCGAGGAGGAGTTCTTCCTCGCGCATCCCCGCTCGCGCTCGCTCGCCACGACCGTTCCGCGCTCGTTCCTGCACGCGTGCCGCCGCCGCTACGGCGACGCCGTCGCGCCGGAGCTCCTGCTCTCGCAGATCGAGCTCGTCTCGCCGGTGTTCGAGCGCTGCGACCACGCGTACGACGAGATGCTGCGGCTGCGCCGCGGCATCGCCGAGATCGCGGTCGAGAAAGACCTGCGTCTGCTGGCATCGGGCACGCACCCGATCGCCGTCTGGGGCGAGCAGGTGGAGACGCCGCGCAACCGCTACCGCAACCTCGTCGAGGACTTCCAGATCGTCGCGCGCCGCAACGTGCTGTGCGGGCTCCACGTGCACGTCGCGGTGCCGCCGGACGTCGACCGCGTCGTGCTGATGAACCGGGCGATGCCGTGGCTGCCGATGTTCCTGGCGCTGTCGACGAACTCGCCGTTCTGGGACCGCGAGCCGACCGGCCTGCTCTCGTACCGCCAGGCCGTGTACGACGAGTGGCCACGCACGGGCATCCCCGATCACTTCGCCGACGAGGCCGAGTACGCGCGCTTCGTCGAGGTGCTCGTCGCCGGAGGGGCCGCGAAGGACGCGAGCTACCTGTGGTGGGCGATCCGGCCAGCGACGCGCTTTCCGACGCTCGAGCTGCGCATCTGCGACGCGTGCACGCGCGTCGCCGACACGGTGGCGATCGCCACGCTGTACCGCTGCCTGCTGCGATCGCTCGTGCGCCGGCCCGAGCGTGCGCCGGCGTGGACGCCGTTCACGCGCCGCCTGATCGACGAGAACCGCTGGCGCGCGAAGCGCCACGGGATCGACGCGGAGTTCCTGTCGCTCGACGGGAGCCCGCCGGTGCCGTGCCGCGACGTCATCCGCACCCTGCTCGACGAGGTCGCCGAGGACGCGCAGGCGCTGGGTTGCGAGGCGCCGATCGAGCGCGTCCGCGCGATCCTGGCCGAAGGCACGAGCGCGCATGCGCAGCTGACGATCTACCGCGGCCGCCGCGCGAAGGGCGACACGCAGGTCGAGGCGCTCCGGTTCGTCGTCGACTGGCTCGTCGCGGCGACGGTCAGCGAGCTTCCCGCGCGCGAGACGCCCGCCGCGCCGCCGCCGGTCGAAGTGCCGGAGACGCCTCTGACGGCGTGATGTCGGCGTCGAGCCGGTAGCCCGGCAACGGCGCGACGACCTTTGCGACCGTCGGGGAAGCGATGAGCTTGCGGAACGCGCGCACGCGCGGATCGGCCAGGTCGCGACGCCGGCACGCGAACGCGTAACGTTCCTCGGCGAGCGGCACGAACGCGAGGCCGAGCTGGGCGGCCGCGGCCTGGATGCCGAAGCCGACGTCGGCCTCGCCCGCGGCGACGGTCGCCGCGACGGCCGCGTGCGTGAATTCCTCGCGTGTCCAGCCCACGATGGCGTCGGCCGAAAACTTCGCGCGTGCGAGCAGCCGCTCGAGCGCGAGCCGCGTGCCCGAGCCCGGCTGGCGATTGACGAGGCGCAACCGCTTCGCGACGACGTCGGCGAGCGAGCGCACGTTCGACGGGTTGCCGCGCGGCAGGATCAGGCCCTGCGTGCGCACGACGAACGGAAGCGTGACGTCGCGCCGCCGGTCGAGGCGCATGAGGAGCGCGTCGGAAGCTTCGTCGCCGCGTGCGACCGGCACGTGGAAGCCGGCGAGGTCGACGCGGCCGTCGAGGTAAAGGGTGAGCGCCTCCTCGCTGCCGTGGAATGCGATCGCGATGCCGAAGCTCCGCGACCATGCGTCGCGCAGCTCGGCGAGAACGAGATCGTGGCTCGCGGCGATCGAGAGCCCCGGGCGCTCGGCCGTCGCCGGCTCGCGCACGAGCGGCACGTCGAGCTCGTCGCGGTGCGCGTCGAGAAGCCGTCGCGCCTCGCGGCGCGCGGCCAGGAGCCTCTCGCCGAGCGGCGTGACCGTCGCGCCGACACCGCGCTCGAGCACGAGCAGCCGCGCTCCGAGCGCCCGCTCGGCCCCGTCGACGAGCGCCCACGCCGTGCGGTACGGCATCGACGCGGCGCGCGCCGCCGCCGCGAGCGACCCCTCGCGCGCGGCCAGCGAGACGAGATCGACCACGCGCGGGTCGAGCTCGCCGCCCTTGCGCCCTGAAAGCCGCCACCCGATCGTCGCCGCGAGCCGCCGCATATAGGCGGATTCTTGCATATTAGGCAGGCCCGGGCACGCGCTCCTACACTCGCCGGCCCGTGGGCACGTTCTCGCAGGCGTTCGCCGAGGCGGCGGCGATGGTCGCGCGCCTCGACCCCAAGCTCGTCGACATCGTCGCGCTGTCGCTCGGCGTGAGCCTGTCGTCGGTCGCGCTGTCGTGCGCCTTCGCGCTGCCGCTCGGCGCCGCGCTCGCGGTCGCCGATTTCCCGGGCCGCGCGGCGATCGTCACGACGCTCAACGCGCTTCTCGGCCTGCCCGCCGTCGTGGTCGGCCTCGCGGTCTACCTGCTCCTCTCGCGCGCCGGACCGCTCGGCGGCCTCGGCATCCTGTTCACGCCCCAGGCGATGGTGGTCGCGCAGGCGATCCTGATCTTCCCGCTCCTCGCCGCACTTACACGTCAAGTGGTCGCCGACGCGTGGATCGAGTCGCGCGAGCAGCTGGTCTCGCTCGGCGCCGGCACGTGGACGTCCGCGACCGCGCTGCTATTCGACCTGCGCTTCACGCTGGTGACGGTCGTGCTCGCCGGCTTCGGCCGCGCGATCTCGGAGGTCGGCGCCGTGATGATCGTCGGCGGCAACATCGACGGCGTCACGCGCGTGATGACGACCGCGATCGCGCTCGAGACGTCGAAGGGCGACCTGCCGCTCGCGCTCGGCCTCGGGCTCGTGCTGCTCGCGATCGTGCTCGCGCTCAACGCCATCGCGTCGTCGGTCAAGTCCGCGGCGCTGCGTCGCCATGGCTAGCCTCCTGCCGCTCGAGCTTCGCGACGTCTCGTTCGTCGCGCGCGGCCGCACGATCCTCGATCGCGTGTCGCTGCGCCTCGATGCCGGCTCGCGAACGTTCGTGCTCGGTCCCAACGGCGCCGGCAAGAGCGTGCTGCTCCGCGTGATGCATGGCCTGATCGCGCCGACGTCGGGCGAGGTGCGCTGGTCGGCCGTGGAGCCGCCTGGCGCGCCGCGTCGCCAGGCGATGGTGTTCCAGCGCCCGGTGATGTTCCGCCGCAGCGCGCTCGGCAACCTGCGCTTCGCGCTCGCGATCGCCGGCGTGCCCGCGTCCGAGCGCGACCGCCGCGCGCGCGCCGCGCTCGAGCGCGTCGGGCTCGTGTCGATCTCCCACCAGCCCGCGCGCGTGCTGTCGGGCGGCGAGCAGCAGCGCCTCGCGCTCGCGCGCGCCTGGATGCTCGAGCCCGAGGTCCTGTTCCTCGACGAGCCGACCGCGAACCTCGATCCGGGCGCGACGCGCGAGATCGAGCGCATCGTGGGCGCGATCCACGCGGCGGGCACCAAGATCGTGATGGTCACGCACAACCTCGGCCAGGCGCAGCGCCTCGCCGACGAGATCCTGTTCCTCCATGACGGACGGCTGGCGGAACGCACCGCTGCCGCCGATTTCTTCCGCAAACCCGCGACGGCCGAGGCCGCCGCCTACCTCGAAGGAGAACTGCCATGGCGCATTCACGCCGCCTGATCCTCGCCCTGCTCGCCGCGTGCGCGACGCTCGTCGCGCTACCGGCGCCCGCACAGGACAAATCGATCGTCGTCGCGTCGACGACGTCGACCGAGCAGTCGGGGCTCTTCGGCCACCTCCTGCCCGCGTTCACGAAGAAGACCGGCATCGCCGTGAAGGTCGTGGCAGTCGGCACCGGACAGGCGCTCGACATCGGCCGGCGCGGCGACGCGGACGTCGTGTTCGTGCACGATCGTCCCGCCGAGGACAAGTTCGTCGCGGAAGGCGCGGGCATCGACCGGCGCGACGTCATGTACAACGACTTCGTGCTGGTCGGGCCGAAGGCCGATCCGGCGAAGATCGCGGGCAGCAAGGACGTCGCGGCCGCGCTCAAGAAGATCGCCGACGCGAAGGCGCCGTTCGTGTCGCGAGGCGACAAGAGCGGCACGCACGCCGCCGAGCTCCGTTACTTCAAGCTTGCGAACGTCGACCCGCTCGAGGGCAAGGGCTCGTGGTACCGCGAGACCGGGTCGGGCATGGGCCCGGCGCTCAACACCGCGTCGTCGATGGACGCCTACATCCTCGCCGACCGCGGCACCTGGCTCTCGTTCAAGAACCGCGGCAACCTCGGGATCGTCGTCGAGGGCGACAAGCGCCTGTTCAACCCGTACGGCGTGATGCTCGTGAATCCCGCGAAGCATTCGCACGTGAAGATCGCGGAAGGCAAGGCGTTCATGGACTGGCTCGTGTCCAAGGAAGGCCAGGACACGATCGCGGGCTACAAGATCGACGGGCAGCAGCTCTTCTTCCCGGACGCGCAGTGATGCTTCGTGTCGCGCTGCTCTTCGCGATCGCCATGGGCGCGCATGCGCAGGAGCCGGTCAAGGTCTACGCGGCCGGCAGCCTGCGCGGCGTGATGACGGAGCTCGGCGGCGCGTGGTCGAGGGCCGGCGGCACCGGCATCGTGCCGACGTTCGGCGCCTCGGGCCTGCTGCGCGACCGGCTCGCCGGTGGCGAAAGAGCCGACGTGTTCGCGTCCGCGAACATGGAGCACCCGCAGTCGCTTGCCGCGTCGGGACGCGCGGGGACGGTGTACCTGTTCGCGAGGAACCAGCTCTGCGCGCTGTCGACACCGCAGTCGCGCGTCACTGCCGACACGCTGCTCCAGCGCATGCTCGACCCCGAGGTGAAGCTCGGCACGTCGACGCCGAGGGCCGATCCGTCCGGCGACTACGCGTTCGCGCTGTTCGACAAGGCCGAGGCATTGAAGCCCGGCGCGCAGAAGATCCTCGCGGCGAAGGCGCTGCAGCTGACCGGCGGCCCGACTTCGCCGCCGCCGCCGCCGGACCGCAACGTCTACGGCGTCCTTGTCGGGAGTGGAAAGGCGGATGTCTTCCTGACCTATTGCACCAACGCGATCGCCGCGAAGACGGAGCAGCCGTCGCTCGTCGTTACGACGATCCCGCCGGCGCTCGCCGTCGGCGCCGACTACGGCATCGCGACGCTCGCGAACGCGTCCGAGGGCGGGGCGAAGTTCGTCGCCTTCATTCTCTCGTCGGAGGGACGACGTATCATCGCGTCCCACGGCTTCGCCGTACCGTAAGCCACGAAAGGATTTACATGAAGCTCTCCGCCCGCAACGTGCTGGCCGGCAAGGTCACCGAAGTGAAGCGCGGCACCGTGACGTCGCACGTCAAGATCCAGGTCGCCGGCGGCGCGGTGATCACGGCGGCGATCACCAACGAGGCCGTCGACGAGCTCGCGCTCAAGGTCGGCGACAGCGCGAGCGCGATCATCAAGTCTTCCGACGTCATCGTCGGCAAGGGCTAGGCTTCCTCGATGGACCGCCGCGGCTTCGTCGCGACCGCCGCGGCGCTCGCCGCGGCCACGGCGTGGCCGGCCGCGGCACAGGCGCCCGCGCGCGAGGTCGTCGACGACGCGGGCCGCAAGGTTCGCGTTCCCGCGCGCGCCGCGCGCATCTTCGCCTCCGGTCCGCCTGCGTCGATCCTCGTGTTCGCGGTCGCGCCCGACGCGCTGATCGGCTGGACGACGCCGTTCCGGCCCGTCGAGCGCCCGTTCGTCGCGCCGAAGTACGCCGACCTTCCCGCGCTCGGCCGGCTCACCGGGCGCGGCAACACC
>DATBSV010000214.1:0-1994 GCA_036559685.1 Casimicrobiaceae bacterium | reverse complement strand
GACGACGGTCACGCCGCAGGAGCGCAACCGCGTCGCGATCAACTTCACGATCGACGAGGGCGAGGCGTCGCGCATCGAGCGCATCAACATCATCGGCACCAAGGCGTTCACCGAGTCGCAGCTCCGCAAGGAGATGACGCTGACGACGCCGAACTGGCTGACCTGGTACACGAAGAACGACCAGTACAGCAAGCAGAAGCTGCAGGGCGACCTCGAGGCGCTGCGCAACTTCTACCAGAACCGCGGGTACCTCGAGTTCGAGATCGAGTCGACGCAGGTGTCGATCTCGCCGGACAAGGAGGACATCTACATCACGGTCGTCGTCAACGAGGGGCCGCGCTACACCGTCGGCGAAGTCCGCCTCGCGGGCGACCTCGCGGTCGACGTGTCCGAGCTCAATCGCCTGGTGCGCGTGCAGCCGGGCGAGACCTACTCGCGCGAGAAGCTGCAGCGCACGGCGAAGGACATCTCCGACCGCCTTGGAGCCGAGGGCTACGCGTTCGCGAACGTCAACGCGGTGCCCGATATCGACCGCACCAAGGCGACCGCGTCGTTCACGATCTTCGTCGATCCGGGCCGGCGCGTGTACGTGCGGCGCTTCAACATCAGCGGCAACAGCAAGACGCGCGACGAGGTGATCCGGCGCGAGGCGCGGCAGCTCGAGGGCGCGTGGTTCGACGGGCAGCGCATCGAGCGCTCGAAGGTGCGCATGCGCCGGCTGGGCTACTTCGACGACGTCAACGTCGAGACCCCGCCCGTCCCGGGCGCCTCCGACCAGATCGACGTCGAGTTCACTGTCGCCGAACGCTCGACCGGCAACCTGCTGGCGGGACTCGGCTACTCGAGCGCGGACGGCGTCGTGTTCAGCGGGTCGATCTCGCAACAGAACGTGTTCGGCTCGGGCAACGCGATCTCGCTTGCGCTGAACACGAGCAAGGTCAACCGGACCTACTCGCTCGCGTACACCGAGCCGTACTGGACCGTCGACGGCGTTTCGCGCACGCTCGAGGTCTACGCGCGGCGCCTCGACCCGACGTCGCTGTCGGTGTCGCAGTACGCGTCCGACACGATCGGCGGCGCGGTCCTGTTCTCGGTGCCGATCACGGAGACCGACAACGTGAACATCGGCTTCCGCTACGACCGGACCGAGCTCACGCTGTTCCAGGACAGCCCGCCGGTCTACATCGACTTCGTCGACAAGTTCGGCGCGACGACCGACGCGTACATCCTGACGCTCGGCTGGGCCCGTGACACCCGCGACGACATTCTCTATCCTAACCAGGGCCGGCTGCAGAGCCTGCTGCTGGAGCTCGGGCTGCCGATCGGCGACCTTGCGTACTACAAGGCACAGTACATTCACCAGTGGTTCTGGCCGGTCTGGAATCCCTTCGTGCTGATGCTGCGCGGCGAGATCGGCTACGGCGACGGCTACAACGGCAAGCCGCTGCCGTTCTTCAAGGCGTTCTATGCCGGCGGCGTCGGATCGGTGCGCGGCTACGAATCGAGCTCGCTCGGACCGCGCGACACGTTCGGGAACGTGCTGGGGGGCAAGCGCAAGATCGTGGGCAACGCGGAGCTCTTCTACCCGGTCCTGGCCGGCCAGCAGGCCGTGCGGCTTTCCGCGTTCGCCGACATCGGCCAGGTCTACCTCAACGGCCTGCAGCCCGACTTCGAGTCGTTCCGGTACTCGGCCGGGCTGGGCCTCGCGTGGAACTCGCCGCTCGGCCCGCTCAAGTTCAGCTACGCGCTTCCGCTCATCGAGAAACCCGGCGACAAGATCCAGAAGTTCCAGTTCCAGGTCGGCTCGGTGTTCTAGACTGGCGCTGCGGCCGCAGGAGACCTTCGTGAAACGCATCGCAACCTACGCCGTCGCCGCGCTCGCCGCTTTCGTCGCGCTGTCCGCGCCCGTCGCCTTCGCGCAGGCGGTGACGACGACCAAGATCGGCTTCGTCAACACCGAGCGCCTGTTCCGCGAGGCGTCGCCGGCGAAGCGC
>DATBSV010000213.1:0-3065 GCA_036559685.1 Casimicrobiaceae bacterium | reverse complement strand
CTCGTCGCCGCCGCTCGGCATGGCCTCGCCGATCAGGCGCTGCAGCTCGGTCAGCGCGAGCTTGCCGCGATCGTCGCGCGGGAGCCGCTCGACGCGGATCAGCGGCCGCGGCATGAACGCCGGGTCGATCCGCTCGGCGAGGCGGCGACGCACCTCGATCTCATCGAGCGCAGGGGCGACGACGAGCGCGCAAAGCCGGCCAGGTTGCACGGCGCTCGGAAAGAACGCGCCGTCCTCGACGCCGTCGATGCGACGCAGGTGGTCGCCCAAGGCGGCGAGCGTGGTGCGCTTTCCGGCGACCTTGACCATGTCGCCCTTGCGACCTTCGAGGGCGAACGCGCGACGTCCCTCGTCGCGCCACGCGAGCCGATCGTCGAGCGCGACCGGCGCGTCGAGCTGCGCGCCCGAGGCGATCGCGTTGCCGTCGTCGTCGATGGCCAGCGACAGCCCGTCGCCGGGCGTGAACGCGTCGTCCTGCGCGGGTCGGCGCGCCGCGATCATCCCGCACTCGGTGCTGCCGTAGATCTCGTCGACGCGCGCGCGCCAGTCGCGCTCGACGTCCGCCGCCAGCGCGCGCGCGATCGGCATCGTGGACACGATGATCCGGTGCACTGCGGGCGGCGGACCCGGCGAGCGGTGGAAGTGCTCGAGGTGGAGCGGCGTGGTCGCAAGGCAAAGCGGTGGCGCCCTCGCGTTCGCGCGGGCGAGCGCCGCGAGATCCGTGCCGAAGCGCGGGCGCGTCGCGTCGAGCGCGCAGCCGGTGTGCAACGCCGCCATGACGGTCGCCTCGAGGCCGAACATGTGCTGCGGGCTGACCGTGCCGGCGAGGGTCCACGCGCCCGGCCGGATGTCGAACGCTTCGGCGAACGTGCGCGCGCCTCGGCACAGCGAGCCCCAGGTCTTCGCGGCCTCGCGCGGCACGCGCGTCGACCCCGACGTGAACAGGATCGCCGCGAGGAGGTCGTCGCGAAGCGTCGGCGGCGGCCAATGGTCCGCGGCACGGTCGAGCGCGAGGTCCAGCGCGTCGTCGAGCACGTGCGCGTCCGGATAGCGCTCGAGCAGCGCGTCGCGGTCGGCGTCGAGGCGCGTCGGCGGCATGACCACGGCCTGGCCGGCGCACCATGCCGCGCAGGTCGAGACGAGGAACGCGTCGGTGCGCTCGCAGCGCTGCAATGCATGGGAACGGCGCGGCAGCCGCGATGCCAGCGCGACGACCGCGCCGACGAATCGCGCGGCGGTGATCTCGCGCCGAGACTCGCCGTCGTGGACGACGAGCAGCGTGTCGCCGGGCCCGTATCCCGCCAGCAGCGGTGTGGTCACGGCCTGCGCTCCCGGAGCTCGGCGCTGGCGTGGCGCCACATCTCGAGCGGCGACGCGTGCTGCAGGTGCGCGAAGCGACGGCGCCGGTACAGGTACTCACCCACGAGCAGGGCGGCGATCAACGCGTAGTTGCCGACCAGCGCGAACGCGAGCCACGCGGCCGTCCAGCCGGCGAGCGATAACGAAACTGCCACAGCCGCCATAACGATGAAAAACGCGACCCACACGACGGTGAGGTTGCGCGTGTAGCCGCGAAGCTCGGGCTCGAGCGTCCCGCGCTCGCGCCGCGCGAATCGCGCGATCATCGGCTCGGCGCCGCGACGCAGCGTCGAGGCGAACAGCGCGGCGAGCGCGAGGTTGATCGCGACCGGGATGACATGAGCGACGCGCGGGTCGACGCGGCGCGCGACGAACGCGAGCGCCACGGCTCCGGCAACGAGGATCGCGAGACGGCGCAGGCGCATGCCGCGTCAGCGGACGCGGCGCGTCCTCAGCGGACGCGGTGCGTCCTCACGTGCTCGGCGAGCGCACGCAGGGAGCCGAAGATGCGCCGCGTGTCGACGTCGTCGGACTGGATCTCGACGCCGTAGCGCTTCGAGACCGCGAGCGCGATCTCGAGCATGTCGATCGAGTCGAGGCCGAGGTCGCCGCCGTACAGCGGCGCGTCCGCGACGAAGTCGTCGGGGCGCATCTCGAGGCGCAGCGCCTCGATCACGAGGGTGGCGACCTCGCGCTCGAACTCGGTTATCACGACGGTAGGGGATTCGATGGCCATTGCCGCCGTTCGCGGCCCGGCATGGTGCGGCGCCAGGCCGCTGCGCGCCTTTACAGGCGGAGCAGCTCCGCGCGGATGTTGCGATCGAGGTTCTCGATCCATCCGTTGTAATTCTTGTGGATGTTCGCGCCGTCCGCGTTCAGGTTGGTGCTGTCCTTGTATTTGATGCTGTAAGACCTGGCGTCGTACGGGACGTCGACGACCGCGATGTGCGTGCGCAGGTCCAGGCGACCGGACACGAGCCCCGGACGCACCGGCGTCATCACCCAGCCGAGCTGGCTTCCCGCGCGCACGATCGACCTCTCCACGTCCTGCGGGGTCGCCGCCTTGCCCGACGTCACGACCGGCTGGTCGTTGACGTTCATGATCGGACGGGTCGTGCACGCGGCGACGAACGCGAGAACGAGCGACAAGGCAAGCGCGAGTCCGAATTTCATCGGATTTCCCTCTGTGGAAGCGTCGCGATGGTAGCACGCCCCCCGGTGCTCGCCGGGCGTGGGTAACCGGTGCTCGGAACCCCGATGTCCTACGCCGGCGGCTTGGCCGCAGGGGCGGCCGGCGGCGCGGCCGGCGGCACCTTGGGCGCCGCGGCGAGCTGCCCGTAGACGACGCGCGCGATGCCGAGGAGCTGCGGGCGCTCGAACGGTCCCGACAACGCGTACGCGCAATCGTCGTCGATCCAATAGAACACGCTGACGCCGTCCTCGTGCATGTAGCGGAACGCGGTCTCGCCGCTGGCGTCGGTCTTCTCGCGCGTGATGCGCCATTGCAGCGTGAGGCGCTGCTTGTCCGCGTTCTCGTACATGACGAGCCCGGTCGGCTTCTCGTTGCCGGCGACGAGGCGCCCGCCGACCAGCGCGTAGCCGAGCGGTCCCAAGTCGGGGATGTGCGCCTGCGTGCCCATGCGGCGCGTGAGCCAGCGCGCGAGGCTCGCCTCCTCGTTCGCCCACACCTCCACCGGGCGGCGCTG
>DATBSV010000212.1:0-3408 GCA_036559685.1 Casimicrobiaceae bacterium | reverse complement strand
ATCTCGAGGCGTTCCTCGCCGGAGGCGGCCGGAAGATCGACGCGTGGTACGCCGCGCTGCGCGTCGTCGAGGTCGCGTTCGACGACGAGGCCGACGCGTTCCGCAACATCAACACGCGGGACGAGCTCTCGGCCGCGGGCGAATCGTGACGCTCCTCGCGGTCGAGACCGGGGGCCGCGACAACAACATCCTCGCGATCCGCTACGCCGCCGCGGCGAGCGTGATCCTGTTCCATTGCTACGCGCTGACCGGGCGCTGGCTCGACGAGCCGCTCTACGCGGCGTTCGCGCCGCTCAACCTCGGCGCGCTCGGCGTCGAGGTGTTCTTCGTGCTGTCGGGTTTCCTGGTGACGCAAAGCTGGCTCGCGCACCCGTCGCTCAAGGCGTTCGCGATGGCGCGCGTGCTGCGCATCTACCCGGCGCTGGTGGCCGCGACCGTGTTAACGATCGTCGTCGCCGGCGCGTCGAGCGCGCTGTCGTGGGCCGACTACCTGGGGTCGCCGGTGACGTGGCGCTACTTCGTGCGCACTGCTTCGGGCATCGACGTCGTCGACAAGCTGCCGGGCGCGTTCCCCGACAACCCGTTTCCGCACGCGGCGAACGGATCGCTGTGGACGCTGCCCGTCGAGCTTCGCCTCTACGTGATGCTCGGCCTCGCCGGCGTCGTGGGCCTGCTCGTGCGGCCGCGCGCGTGGCTCGTCGCCGCGCTCGCGCTGGTGCTGGCGATGGTCCTGTGGCCCGATGCCGTGCCGCTCGATCCCAACACGCGCGGCACGCGCCTCGCCGCGCTCCTGTTCCTGCTGGGCTCGCTCGCGTGCGTTTGGCAGCGCTACGTGCCGCTGTCGCTGCCCGGGGCCGCACTCGCGTTGGCCGTTCCGCTGATCGACGCGCACGGCTTCGCGCGCGACGGCCCGCTGTTCGCGCTGCTGCTGAGCTACGTCGTGCTGGTCGTCGCGTACCACCCGGCGCTCAGGATCCCCGGTCTCGCGGGAAAGCCCGACTATTCGTACGGTCTCTACGTCTACGCGTTCCCGATCCAGCAGACGGTCGTGCGACTCGCGCCGGACATCGCGCCGTCGACGCTGTTCGTCGTCGCGCTCGCCCTGACGCTGGCCGTCGCCGCCGTGTCGTGGCACGCGCTCGAAACACCGGCGTTGCGACTAAAATCACGCTTCCGCCTTCCTTCGACCCCCCGGCCATGAAAGTCCCGCTGACGCTGCGCGAAGCCTCGTGCGCGGACGACTACGACCCGAACTCGATGCCGGTCGACCGTGCGCGCGCGCTGATCCGCGACTACCTGGCGCCGGTCACGACGGTCGAGAAGGTGCACATCCGGCAGGCCCTCGGCCGCGTACTCGCCGCCGACGTCGTCTCGCCGATCGACGTGCCGGGCCACGACAACTCGGCGATGGACGGCTGGGCGGTGCGCTTCGGCGACCTCAGTCCGGACGCGCCCACGGCGCTGAAACGCATCGGCGAGTCGTTCGCGGGCCGCCCGTTCGATGGAACCATCGGTTCTGGCGAGGCGGTGCGCATCTTCACCGGCGGCGTGATGCCCAAGGGCGCCGACTCGGTCGTCATGCAGGAGCGCGCCGAGGAGCGCGACGGCGGCGTCGTGGTCGCGCCCGGCGCGGTGGGCAAGGCCGGGCAGAACCGGCGCTTCGCCGGCGAGGACCTCAAGGCCGGCGGCGTCGTGTTCCGCCGCGGCCAGGCGCTCAACCCCGCCGAGATCGGCATGCTCGCGTCGCTCGGCATCAACGAGGTGCCGGTCTACCGGCGTCTCGTCGTCGCGTTCTTCTCGACCGGCGACGAGCTGGTCTCGATCGGGACGCCGCTCGCGACCGGACAGGTCTACGACAGCAACCGCTACACGATCGGCGCGATGCTTTCGCGGATCGGGTGCGACGCGATCGACATGGGTGTGGTCGTCGACGAGCCGCAGGCGCTCGAGCGCGCGTTCCGCGACGCGGCGGCGACGGCTGATGTCGTGATCACGTCCGGAGGGGTTTCGGTCGGCGAAGCCGACTTCGTGAAGCAGCTGATGGACCGCCTCGGCGAGGTCGTGTTCTGGAAGATCGCGATGAAGCCCGGCCGCCCGCTCGCGTACGGGCGCATCGGCGACGCGCACTTCTTCGGGCTGCCCGGCAACCCGGTCAGCGTGATGGTGACGTTCTACCAGTTCGTGCGCGATGCGCTCCTGATCCTGCAGGGCCGCAGCGAGATCGAGCCCTTGCCGACGTTCAAGGCGACGCTTGCCGCACCGATCCGCAAGGCGCCGGGCCGCACCGAGTTCCAGCGCGGCATCCTCGCGCGGGCCGGCGACGGTGCGTGGACGGTGCGCACGACCGGCGACCAGGGCTCGGGCATCCTGTCCTCGATGTCGCGGGCGAACTGCTTCATCGTGCTGGGCCCCGACACCGGCAACGTCGACGCCGGCGCGAGCGTCGACGTGCAGCCGCTCGAGGGCTTGATCTGACGCGAAGCCTGCGATAGGCTTTTCGGTTCAGGGGCCCTCCGCAGACGCCCCGCCGCATCGACGAAAGCGTTCGTCCAAGCTCTGCGCCGACGTTACGGACCACGACGGTCCTGAACTGGAGGCGCCATGGATGCGACACCCCGCACGACATCGCTGCACGATTTCCGCGCGCTGCTCGCGCAGTTCCCGCCCCCGCAAGTCCTCGACGTTCGCCGTCCCGCGGCGTTCGAGCGCGATCGCACTCTGATTCCCGGCGCGGTCCGTTGCCCGCCCGAGGACGTCGACGCGTTGGTCGCGACGCTCGAGCCGTGGCGGCCGGTGGTCGCCGTGTGCGTGCACGGCCACGAGGTCAGCCAGAACGCCGCGACGCTGCTGGCGTCGCACGGCTACGACGCGCGCTCGCTCGACGGCGGCCACGAGCAGTGGCGGGCCGAGGGCGGCGCGACCGTACCGTGGCGGCCGCCGACGGAGTGGGTCACGCGCGAGCGGCCGAAGATCGACCGCATCGCCTGCCCGTGGCTCGTGCGCCGCTTCGTCGACGCGTCCGCGCGGTTCCACTACGTGCCGGGCGCGCAAGTGCGCGCGTTCGCGGCCGCGCACAACGCTACGCCGTACGACGTGCCCGACGTCGAGTACACGCACCGCGGCGCCGAGTGCAGCTTCGACGCGTTCATCCGCAAGCACGGCCTGCGCGATGCGGCACTCGACCGCCTCGCGACGATCGTGCGCGGCGCCGACACCGGCACGCTCGACCTCGCCGCGCAGGCGCCGGGGCTGCTCGCCGTTTCGCAGGGGCTGTCGCGCATGATCGCCGACGACCACGCGATGCTGCGCTTCGGCATGCTCGTGTACGACGCGCTCTACGCGTGGTGCCGCGACGCCGTGCGTGCCGACGCCGTGCCGGCGGCCGCATGAGCGAGGCGCCCGGCGCGC
>DATBSV010000211.1:0-7795 GCA_036559685.1 Casimicrobiaceae bacterium | reverse complement strand
CCCGCGACGCTGGCCGAGGTAGACGGTGACCGAGATGCCCTTGTCGCGGTTGTACGCGATCGTCTCGACGTCGCCCTTGCGCACCGTGACGCTCTGGCCGACGCCCTGCGAGACCTCGGTTTCGGCGGCGGTGGCGACCGGCAGCCGCCCGCCGGGCGACGAGGTGGCGGAACGGTCGGCGATTGCGGTCGTCATCGGCGTCGTCGAGGGCGCCGGCCCGGGGTCGTCGCCGCGGCTGGCAGGAGGTTGGGTGCGGGACGAAAAGCGTCGTCTATCATAGCAAAGCCCCCAGGAACCCATGACGCCTGCATACCGCCGCCCACCGGGCCGCAACGACCTCCCGACCGGCAGCGGACCCGAGGACGACCGCCCGTCCAAGACCCAGCTCAAGCGCGAGATGGACGCGCTGCAGGACCTGGGCGAGACGCTGGTCGGCCTCGACGCGTCCCGCCTTGCCGAGCTCGACCTGCCCGAGCGCCTCGTCGACGCGATCAGCCTCGCGCGCGGCATCACGCGCCACGAAGCGCGCCGCCGGCAGATGCAGTACGTCGGCAAGCTCATGCGCCACGTCGATGCGGCGCCGATCCGCGCCACGCTCGAGCGCTGGGATACGGTGCCGCAGGCCGAGAAGGCGCGCTTCGCCTCGATCGAGCGCTGGCGAGCGCGGCTCCTCGACGACGCCCAGGCGATCGACGCGTTCGTCGCTGCGCATCCCTCGGCCGATCGCGATGCGCTCGCGCGCGCGATCGTGGCCGCGCTCGCCGAGCGCGCGGGCGGCGGTGCGCCGCGCGCGTTTCGCGAGCTGTTTCGTCTGCTCCGCCACGCGGTCGGCGACGCGCCCCCGGACTGACGCCGCCGATGACGACGTTCACGATCGGCCTCGTCTCGGTCTCCGACCGCGCATCGAGCGGCGTCTACGACGACAAGGGCCTGCCGTCGCTCGAGGCGTGGCTCGGCACGGCGCTCGCGTCGCCGTGGCGTGCGGAAAAACGGCTGATCCCCGACGAGCAGCCGGTCATCGAGCGCACGCTGATCGAGCTCGCCGACGTCGTCGGGTGCGATCTCGTGCTCACCACCGGCGGCACCGGGCCCGCACCGCGCGACGTCACGCCGGACGCGACGCTCGCCGTCGCGCATCGCGCGATGCCGGGCTTCGGCGAGCAGATGCGGCAGATCTCGCTCCGCTTCGTCCCCACCGCGATCCTGTCGCGTCAGGTCGGCGTCGTGCGCGGCCGAACGCTGATCCTGAACCTGCCCGGGCAGCCCAAGGCCATCCGCGAGACGCTCGAAGGCCTGCGCGACGCGGACGGCAAGGTGGTCGTGCCGGGCATCTTCGCCGCGGTTCCGTATTGCATCGACCTGATCGGCGGCCCGTACGTCGAGACGCACGACGCGGTCTGCAAGGCGTTCCGGCCGAAGTCCGCGCAGCGTCCGCCGGCCGCGTGAGCGAGCGCTCGGCGCGGCTCGCGGGCGTCGCGTTCGTCGTCGCCTCGGCGGCCGCGTTCGGCGCGATGGCGATCTTCGCGCGCTTCGCCTACCGCGACGGCGTCGATACGACCACGCTTCTCGCACTTCGGTTCTCGATCGCGGCGGCGATCCTCGTCGCCGCGTGCGTTGCCACCGGCGTCGCGTGGCCGCGCGGCCGCGATCTCGCCACCCTGGTGGGTCTCGGCGCGATCGGCTACGCGGGTCAGGCCGCGAGCTTCTTCACCGCGCTCACGCTCGCGCCGGCCGGACTCGTCGCGCTGCTGCTGTACCTGAATCCGGCGATCGTCGCGCTGCTCGCCGCGTGGCGCGGCCACGAGAAGTTGACGCGGCGGACGCTGGTCGCGCTCGCGATCGCCCTCGCGGGGACGGCGCTGACCGTCGGCCCGGCGCTGGCCGTCGGCACGCAGGGCGTGCATCCGGCCGGCGTCGCGTTCGGCGTGCTCGCGGCGCTGATCTACGCGGTCTACATCGTCGTGTCGACCGGCGTCGCATCGCGCGTCGATCCGCTGGCGATGTCGACAGTTGTCATCGCGAGCGCGGCCGTGCTGTTCGGCGCGCTCGCGCTCGTCCGCGGGCCCCAATGGCCTGCGAGCGCGACCGGATGGACGGCGGCGGTCGCGATCGCGCTTGTGTCGACGGTCGCCGCGATCACGTGGTTCTTTGCGGGACTGAGGCGTGTCGGGCCGACGCAAGCGTCGACGCTGTCGACCGTGGAGCCGGCTGTCACCGTGGCGCTCGCCGCGCTGATCCTCGACGAGCGCATCGCGCTCGTGCAGCTCGCCGGCGGCGCGCTGATCCTCGCAGCCGTCGTGCTGCTCGCGCGCGTGAGGACTACTTGACGTCGAGGATCTTCATCGCCTTGGCGAGCGTGTCGACCGACTCCTGGTGCTTGCCGGCCTTGTGCAATGTCTCGCCGTCGGCGCGGGCCTTCTTGACCTCGGCCATCTGAGCGTCGGTGAGCTTGGGGTTCTTCGCCAGCGCGGCGTCGATCTTCGCCATGTCGGCCGGGCAATGGAAGGCGAATGCGGTGCCTGCGAGGGCAATCGTCAAAGCGGCGACCAAGGTGCGCAGCATCATCGTCGTCTCCGGTTCGGTACCTGGGGTGTCCGGCGGGCGGCCGGAACCGGCCGAAGGATACGCGAACGGGTCGCTCGCGCAACCGGCGCGGTAAGATGCGCCCGCGGCGCGCAGGGGGTAGTGCATGAGCATCGACTGGTGGGGCATGCTGAAAACCGGGCTCGGGACGCTCGTCGCGATCCTGGTCGTGGGCGGCCTGTTCGTCATGTTCGTACGCGACGTGACGCAGAAGCAGCACACGGTCCTGCGCAACTTCCCCGTCGTCGGCCGCTTCCGCTACTGGTTCGAGGAGCTCGGCGAGTATTTCCGGCAATACTTCTTCGCGAACGACCGCGAGGAGATGCCGTTCAATCGCGCGACGCGCTCGTGGGTCTACCGGCTCGCGAAGAACGAGGGCGGCCTCATCGGGTTCGGCTCGACCTACGATCTGCATGCGCCGGGCGCGCTGATCTTCGTCAACGCGCCGTTCCCCGTGCTCGAGTCGGAGCGGCTGCCCACCCCGCCGCTCACGATCGGCGAAGGCTGGTGCCGGACGCCGTTCGTCGCCACTTCGCTCGTCAACATCAGCGGGATGAGCTTCGGCGCGATCTCGGAGCCCGCGGTGCGCGCGCTGTCGCGCGGCGCCAAGCTCGCCGGCTGTTGGCTCGACACCGGCGAGGGCGGGCTGTCGCCGTTCCACCTCGAGGGCGGCTGCGACGTGATCATGCAGGTCGGCACCGCGCGCTACGGCCTTCGCGACGCGTCGGGCCAGTACGACCTCAACCGGATCCGCGAGGTCGCCGCGCTCGAGTCGGTGCGCGCATTCGAGATCAAGCTGTCGCAGGGTGCGAAGCCCGGCAAGGGTGGCGTGCTCCCGGGCGGCAAGGTCACCGAGCTGATCGCGAAGATCCGCGGCATCCCGGCCGGGCACGACTCGATCAGCCCGAACCGCCATCCCGACATCGCGACGATGGACGAGCTCCTCGACCGCATCGCGTGGCTGCGCGACCTGACCGGCAAGCCGGTCGGCCTCAAGTCGGCGATCGGCGGCCGCTACTTCGCGAACGAGCTGGCCGAGCGCGTGCTCGTGCGCGGCCTCGAGTACGCGCCCGACTTCTTCGCTGTCGACGGCGGCGAAGGCGGCAGTGGCGCGGCGCCGCAGGCGCTCGCCGACCACGTCGGCTTGTCGATCGACGAGGCGCTGCCGCGCGTCGTGGACGCGGTGGTCGGCGCGGGCCTGAAGCCGCGCGTGCGCATCATCGCGTCGGGCAAGCTCGTCACCTCGGCGCGCGCGGCGTGGGCGATCTGCGCCGGCGCCGACTTCGTGAACACGGCGCGCGGATTCATGTTCGCGCTGGGCTGCATCCAGGCGCTCCGCTGCCACACCAACACCTGCCCGACCGGCGTGACCACGCACAACCCGCGCCTGCAGCGCGGCCTGGTCGTCGAGGAGAAGTTCCTGCGGGTCGCCAACTACGCGAACAACATGAACAAGGAGATCGACATGATCGCGCACAGCTGCGGCGTGCGGCACGCGCGCGACCTGGAGCGCCGGCACGTGCGGCTCGTGCAGCCGTCCGGCGGCTCGGTGGCGTTCGACGTGTTGTTCCCGCTGCCGGCGCGCGCCGCGGCGGAAAGCACATGAGCGCCGTTTTGGTGGAGCCGCGCGTCGACGTCGTGATCGGCGGCGTGCAAAAGGCCGGCACGACCGCGCTCGACCTGGCGCTGCGCGGCCACCCGGCGATGCGCATGCCCTCGGAGAAGGAGCCGCACTGGTTCGACATCGACGAGAACTTCGTTCCCGAGCCGCGCGGCATCGGCGAGTACCACGCGCTATGGGGCGACCAGCTCGCGACCGGGCTTTGCTGCGACTCGACGCCGTCGTACGTCTGGTGGCCCGGCGCGGCGCAGCGCGTCCACGACTACAACCCGGCAATGCGCTGGATCGTGCTGCTGCGCGATCCCGCGGACCGCGCCTATTCGCACTGGAACATGCAGCGCAGCCGCGGCAACGAGCCGCTGTCGTTCGCCGAGGCATTGAAAGCGGAGCCCGACCGCCTCGCGACCGCATCTCCCGTGACGCAGCGCCGCCACTCGTATCTGTCGCGCGGCTTCTATGCAGAGCAGCTGGCGCGGCTATTCGCGCGCTTCCCGCGCGACCACGTGCTGGTGCTTCGCAGCGACCGGCTGCGCAACGACTTCGCCGCGGTCGTCATGGAGGCGCTGGACTTCCTCGGTCTCGAGCCGTCCGGAAGGATCGAGGCGCGCAACGCGCACGAGGGCGACTACGATGCGCCGCTCTCGATCGTCGACCGCGCCTGGCTGGTCGAGCGCTACGACGCCGACCTGCGCGAGCTCGAGAAGCTGCTCGGCTGGGACCTCGCCGCGTGGCGGCGCTGAGTCAGCGCGCCCGGGACGCCGGATCCTGCCGGTAGAACGCGGAGAACTGGCGGTAGACGTCCGGATAGTCGTCGCGCAGCGTCGCAGGCGCTGCGAAGAACACCTCCGAGAGGACCGCGAAGAACTCGGCCGGGCTGTCGGCCGCGTACGGGTCGATCGCGGTGTCCTCGTCGCGGTCGACGCGCGCGCAGAAGTCTTCGTACGCCGCGCTGAGCGTCGCCTTCCACGCGCGCGGCTCGAGCGGTGCCTCGAGCGGCGGACAGCCGTTCGCATCGCCATCGCGCATGTCGAGCTTGTGCGCGAACTCGTGGATCACGAGGTTCATGCCGGCGGCCTCGAAATCCGCCGACGCCTCGACGTCGGGCCACGACAACGCCACCGGCCCGCCGGGCATCGCCTCGCCGGAGAGCGGCCCGTCGTTCGCGTGGACGACGCCGGCCTCGTCCTCCCAGGTCCAGCCCGGCACGAACTCGTCGGGGTAGACGACGACGTTCTCGAACCCGTCGTACCAATCCAGCGACAACCCGAGCACGAGCACGCATGCCTGCACCGCGATGACCACGCGTTGCAGGGGCGTCACGTCATGGCCGCCGGCGCCGACGATCGACTTGCGGTCGAGGAACACGACGCACAGGTCGCGCAGCCGCGCGAGCTCGTCGGCATTGTATTGAGCGAGAAACGGCAGCGAGGCGACCGCCTCGCTCCACAGCGCGTCGGGAAGCGCGGCGCGCTCGAGCACGCGCCGGTGCCGCCAGCGCTTTAGCGCGTCGAGCATCGGCTACTTCGCGTCGCCCGATCCGTCGTCGCGGCCGTCGAGGGCGGGGTCCACGTCGATGAGCTCGCCACCGTCGCCGGTGAGCAGGCGGTCGGCCTCGGCCTCGGGAAGCGCCTCGACGTCGCGGAGCTTCCGCGCGATCGTCGTGCTCTTCCTGCCGGCGTCCTCGAGCGTCTTGCCGACCGCGTCGAGCTTCTCGCGGGTCTTGGCGAGGATTTCCCCGAAGCGGCCGAATTCGGTCTTGACCGCGCCCAGGACGCGCCAAACCTCGGTCGATCGCTTCTCGATCGCAAGCGTGCGAAAGCCGAGCTGCAGGCTGTTCAGCATCGCCGAGAGCGTCGTCGGACCGGCCAGCGTGACGCGGTAGTCGCGCTGGAGCGCGTCCGCGAGCCCGGGACGGGACACCGCTTCGGCGAACAACCCCTCGGCCGGGACGAACAGGATCGCGAAGTCGGTCGTGTGCGGCGATTCGATGTACTTGTCGCGGATGGCTTTCGCCTGCAGCTTGAAGAACGCGTCGAGTGCCCGGCGGCTCGCGTCGACGGCCGTGGCGTCGGCGCGCTCGACGGCCTCCTGCAGGCGCTGCCAGTCCTCGAGCGGGAACTTCGCGTCGATCGGCAGCCAGCACGGCGCACCATCGTCGCCGCGACCCGGAAACTTCACGGCGTACTCGACGCGCTCCTTGCTTCCGGGTCGCGTCGCGACGTTCTGCGCGTACTGTGCCGGCGTGAGGAGGTCGGCGAGCAGCGCGCCCAGTTGCACTTCGCCCCACGTCCCGCGCGACTTGACGTTGGTCAGCACGCGCTTGAGGTCGCCCACCCCCGTGGCGAGCGTCTGCATCTCGCCCAACCCCTTGTGCACCTGCTCCAGCCGGTCGGAGACCTGCTTGAACGATGCGCCGAGCCGCGCCTCGAGCGTCGTCTGCAGCTTCTCGTCCACCGTGACGCGCATCTGCTCGAGCTTCGCGGCGTTCTCGTCGCGCAGCTTGTCGAGACGCTGCTCGACGTTCTGCCGGATCGTGTCGAGTTTCTGGTCGTTGCGCTGCGCGAGCTCGGAGACCTCGCCGCGCAGCCGCATGGCGGCTTGCGACTGCTCGTCGCGAGCGATCGCGAAGTCCTGCTTGAGGTCGCGCTCGAGGTCCACACCCTGCGCGCGGAGCACCGCGAGGTCCTTGCCCACGCCCTCGATGCGCTGGTCGAGCGCCTGGCGCGCCTGGCCCAGCGTTGCGAGCCGCCCGAGCGCGACGATGACGAGCATCACGCCGACAGTGCCTACGGCGAGCGCCGCCACCAGCAACGCGACGAGCAGGGACGAATCCGTCATGCGGCCGATTCTAGCGCGCCGCTATTGCTCGGTGAGCGCGAGCAGCGCGAAGCTCGCGAGCCAGTGCGCGCCCATGTAATCGGCGCTGTCGAGGCCGACGAGCCCGGCGTCGACGTGCCGCTTCGCCGCCAGTTCGAGCGTGACGGCGCGCGGATCGCCAAGCGGCAAAGCGTTCGCGATGCCCGTCATCGACCACGCGCGCGACAGGTTGAGGCCGTCGAGGTGCACGATGTGCGGATCGGCGCGGTCACTCACGCGCACGGGCGCGAAGAGCGATGCGGGCTCGCCGCGCGCGAGCGCCGGCAGGAAACCGTCGAGCCAGGCGCCGAAGCCGTCGTGCGGCAGCACGCGGCGCATCAGGTCGGACTCGACGAGCGACGGCGACAGGAAGTCGGCGCCGGACGGTTCCCAGTCCGCAGGCGCGTCGCGGTCGTCGCCGAACCACGCGAGCGCGCGCGACGTGCACGCATGCTCGAGCGCGCCGTCCCCGGTCGCGCGCGCGTAGTCGATCGCGAAGGCGAGCGCAAACGCGCCGTTCGCGTGCATACCGTAACGGACCGGATAATCGGCGCGCGGCAGCCAGGCGCGGAAACGTAGCGCGAACGCCTGCGCGAGCGGTACCAAGGCCTTCGACCAGCGCCTGGCGTCGGGATCGTCGTCGGCGCCGAGCTCGCGCGCGAGCTCGAGCAGCCACGCCCAGCCGTACGGGCGCTCGAACGCGACCGATGCGGGCCGCGTGAGGTAGTCGAGCTC
>DATBSV010000210.1:0-22874 GCA_036559685.1 Casimicrobiaceae bacterium | reverse complement strand
TGCCGGCGTGGCACGCGTTCCTGCAGCGATTGATGACCGACGAGCTCCGCGTGCGCAACGTCAGGAGCTACTTCGTGGCGAAGCGCGCGAAGTTCGCGCCGGCGATTCCGCTGCCTTCGCACAAGTAGCGCACACGCACGCCGCGCCCTTCGCGTCGTCGAGCGCGTCGAGCAGCTCGGCGGGGAAGGTGGCGCGCGTGCACCAGCACGGCTCGCTCGACCCGGCGGCCATCGCGCAGTCGTTCGGCCCGCCGCACAACGGGCAGCGCGACGGATCCACGCTCAGGCTTTGGGTTTTTTCGACGGCCGCTTCCAGCCCTTGACCGTCGTCTGCCGCGCGCGTGCGACCGTGAGCTCGCCGGGCGGCGCGTCCTTGCTGATCGTGCTGCCGCCGGCGATTGTCGCCCCGGCGCCGACCTCGATCGGCGCCACCAGCACGACGTTCGAGCCGATCGACGCGTCGTCGCCGATCGTGGTCCTGTTCTTGTTCACGCCGTCGTAGTTCGCGGTGATCGAGCCCGCGCCGAAGTTGACGCGCTCGCCGATCGACGTGTCGCCGACGTAGGCGAGGTGGTTCGCCTTCGAGCCGCGGCCGAGCGTGCTCGCCTTGACCTCGACGAAGTTGCCGACGTGCACCTCGTCGGCGAGCGTCGTGCCCGGGCGGATGCGCGCATACGGGCCGACCCACGCGTTCGCGCCGATCGTCGCGCCGTCGACGATCGAGAACGCGCGCACCTCGCTACCGGCACCGACCTCGCAGTCGCGCAGCACGCAGTGCGGGCCGACGCGCGCGCCGTCGCCGAGCACGACGCGCCCCTCGAAGACGCAACCGATGTCGATGACGACGTCGCGGCCGCATTCGAGCGAGCCGCGCACGTCGAAGCGCGCGGGATCCGCGATCGTCGTCCCCGCGCGCATCAGCGTCCCGGCGAGCCTCACCTGCACGATGCGCTCGACGTCCGCGAGCTGCGCACGGTCGTTGATGCCGCGCGTGTCGCGCTCGTCGGGCGCGATCACCGCGTCGACCGCCACGCCGTCGGCGATCGCGGCGCCCACGACGTCGGTCAGGTAGTACTCGTTCTGCGCGTTGTGCGGCGCGAGCTTCGCGACCCACGCGGCGAGCAAGGCGGTCGGCGCCGCGAGCACGCCGGTGTAGATCTCGTCGATCGCGCGCTCGCCCGGCGAGGCGTCGCGGTCCTCGACGATGCGCTTCACGCTGCCCGCGCCGTCGCGCACGATGCGGCCGAGCCCCGACGGGTCCGGCGTACGCGCGGTCAACAACGCGAGATGGCCGCGTGCCGCCCGCTCGGCGAGCGTGTGCAACAGCGGCGAGGGAATCAGCGGCGTGTCGCCGTTGATCACCACGGTCACCCCGTCGCGCGGAAGCTTCGCGAGCGCGACGCGCACCGCGTCGCCGGTCCCGCGCGGCGGGTCCTGGCGCACGAAGGTGAGCCCGCTCGACGCGAGCTCGTGCTCGACCTCGTCGGCGCCGTAGCCGACGACGACCGCGATCGCGACCGGCTGGATCATGCGTGCCGCGTCGAGCACGTGCGCGAGCATCGGGCGCCCCGCGATCGGGTGGAGCACCTTCGGGCGCGCCGAGCGCATGCGCGTGCCCTGGCCGGCGGCCATCACGACGACGTGGACGGGGGAGGCGGACATCGGGGCAATGGGACGCGTGAGCCAAAGCCATTCTACAAGGGGGGCTGCGAGGTCAAGGTATCCTCGGGCCGTGACGATCATCGCGGTTTTCAACCAGAAGGGCGGCGTCGGCAAGACCACGACCGCGCTCAACCTGCTCGCCGCCATCGCGCACTCCGGCAAGCGGCCGGTCGGCATCGATCTGGACCCGCAGGGCCACCTGTCGCACGTCTTCGGCACCGAGCCGCGCATCGCGGACAACACGATGTACGGCTTCTTCGTGCGCCAGCGTCCGCTCGCCGACGTCGCCCACGTCAGCAAGAGCGGCGTGGTCGTCTGCCCGGCGCACATGGAGCTCGCGAAGCTCGACGCGATCCTTGGCAAGGGCGTCAACGTCGTCACGCGGCTGCGTCACGCGCTGCGGCTCAAGGACACGGCGATCACCGGCCCGGTCGTGATCGACTGCTGCCCGCTGCTGAACGTCCTGTCGCTCAATGCGATCTTCGCGTGCGACCTGGTCCTCGTGCCGGTGTCGGCCGACTACCTGGCCGTGCAGGGGGCGAAGGAGGTCGAGCACGCGCTCAACGCGCTCGAGCCGGTGTTCAAGCAGCGGCTGCCGCGCCGCTACGTGATCACGCGCTTCGACATGCGCCGCAAGATGAGCGCCGAGGTCGTCGATGCGATGGCGAAGGCGTTCCGGCCGGAGGAGATCTGCGTGACCCGGATCCGCGAGAACGTGAAGCTGGCGGAGTCGCCAGCCGAGGGGCTCGACGTGTTCCGCCACGCGCCCGACAGCCGCGGGGCGCACGACTACACGTCGCTGGTGGCCGAGCTAGTGGGTGCCGGCTTTCTGCGCTGACGACGCGGCGCTGATCATGCCGATCACGCCTTCGACGTCGAGCGTGTCCAGGCGCCGCGGGACCGCCTGCTCGCGGCACTCGAGGATCTGGCACTGGTGATACATCTGCCGCAGGCGCCGCTCGGCGTCGCCCTGCGTGCCGGCCATGATGTGGATGTTCTCGACGCGCTGGCCGTAGCGCGTCTTGATCGAAAATCCGTACCGAACCATCGCTCCTCCTGCACCCGCTCCCTCGGGGGCTTGCCCTGATGCAAGTCCCGTTCCCACCTGTCGCAACGTGACGACACCATACGCCGAAATCGCCGAGCCGGTGCCGCCGGGAAGCGCCGTTCATCGCGAAGTCCTTGATTCTCTGAAGCGCATGAAGTTAGTGAGCACTGACCAATCGGTCACGCTATGGCCGATGAGCGGCGGCGTCTCGTCGGACATCTGGCGCGTGGACGGCCCTGCGGGGACGTTCTGCGTCAAGCGAGCGCTCGCTCGCCTGAAAGTCGCGGCCGATTGGCACGCGCCGGTCGAGCGCAACCGCCACGAGGTCGCTTGGTTTCGCACGGCCTCCGCGATCGTGCCCGCGGCGGTCCCGGAGATCCTGGGCGACGACCCGGCCGGCGGCGCCTTCGCCATGAGCTACCTCGCGCCCGACCGCCACCCGGTCTGGAAGGCGCTGCTGCGCGACGGCAGCGTCGATCCGGCCACCGCCCGAGCGGTGGGGGACGTGCTCGGGCGGATCCACGCGGCGACCGCCGGCCAGCCCGACGTCGCGTCGGCGTTTGCAACCGATGACGTCTTCCGCGCGATCCGGCTCGAGCCCTACCTCGAGGCGACCGGACGCGCGCATGCGGACCTGGCCGGCCGGTTCGCCGCGCTGGTCGTGAGGACCGCGTCGACCCGGCGCGTGCTCGTCCACGGCGACTTCAGCCCCAAGAACCTGCTGATCGGCCCGGCGGGCCCGGTGGTCCTCGACGCCGAGTGTGCGTGGTTCGGCGATCCCGCCTTCGACCTTGCGTTCGTGCTGAACCACCTGCTCCTGAAGGGCGTGTGGCGGCCGGCCCTGCGCGGCGTTTATCTGGATGCCTATTCGTCGCTCGTCGACGGCTACCGTGCCCACGTCAGGTGGGAACCATGGGCCGACGTCGAGCGGCGGACGGCCGCGCTGTTGCCCGCGCTGCTGCTCGCGCGGATCGACGGCAAGTCGCCGGTCGAGTACATCGCGTCCGATCGCGAGCGCGATGCGGTGCGCGCGTTCGCGCGACCGCGCGTCGCGGCGCCACCGTCGTCGGTCGGCGCGATCGCGGACGACTGGGCACGTTCGGGGACAATCGCCGCGTGAGTGCAACGTCGATCGCCGCGATCAAGGCGCGCCGCATGTGGGATTCGCGCGGACGGCCGACCGTCGAGGCGGAGGTCGTGCTCGCCGGCGGCGCGACCGGTCGCGCGATCGCGCCGGCCGGCGCGTCGCGCGGAACGCGCGAGGCCGTCGACATGCGCGACGGCGGCACGCGCTTCGGCGGCCACGACGTGCTGCAGGCCTGCGAGCACGTGAAATCGGCCATCGCGCGTGCGATCGCCGGCATGGATGCGCTCGACCAGGCGGCGGTCGATGCGGCGATCGTCGCGCTCGACGGCACGCCGAACAAGGGCAAGCTCGGCGGCAACGCGACCGTCGCGGTGTCGATGGCGGTCGCGCACGCGGCGGCGGCGGCCCAGCGCGTGCCGCTGTGGAAACACCTCGCGGGCAACGCGACCGTCACGCTGCCGCTGCCCGAGGTGCAGATCTTCGGCGGCGGTGCGCACGCGGGCCGCCGCGTCGACGTGCAGGATTTCATGGTGATGCCGCTGGGCGCGTGGACGTTCGGCGACGCGATCGCGATCGTCGCCGAGGTCTACCGAGCGGCCGGCGCGCTGATGCAGGAGGCCGGCAAGACTGGCGGCGTCGCCGACGAAGGCGGCTACTGGCCCGACTTCGCGAGCAACGAGGAGGCGCTGATCACGCTCGTGCGCGCCATCGAGCGCGCGGGCTTGCAGCCGGGCCGCGACGTGGCGATCTCGCTCGACATCGCCGCGTCCGAATTCGGCCGCGACGGCATGTACACGCTGGGGCTCGACGGGCGCACGCTCGACCGCGATGCGCTGTCGGTGATGCTGCTCGACTGGATCCAGCGCTACCCGATCGTCTCGATCGAGGACCCGTTCAGCGAGGACGACCGCGTCGCCTGGATCCGCTTCGGCGAGACGGTCGGCGAGCGCGTGCAGATCGTCGGCGACGACTACCTGACGACCAGCGCGTCCGCCGTCGAGCGCGCCGTGATCGAGAACGCCTGCAACGCGGTGCTCGTGAAGCCCAACCAGGCGGGCACGCTCAGCGAGGCGCGCGCGGCGCTCGACATGGGCAAGCGGCACGGCATGGGGACGATCGTGTCGGCACGCTCGGGGGAGACCGAGGACGTCACGATCGCGCATCTCGCGGTCGGCTGGAACGCCGGCCAGCTCAAGGTCGGCTCGTTCGCGCGCGGCGAGCGCACGGCGAAGTGGAACGAGGTGCTGCGCATCGAGGAAGCGCTCGGTTCCGGCGCGACGTTCGCCGGCATGGCCGCGCTGCCGATCCGGCGGCCCGTGCGGACGCACGGCAAGCCGCCGGGCTAGCCGCGTTCAGTTCATTTCGGGATTCGTGCCGGGCGCGGGCGTGAAGCCGAGGTCGCCGCGCGCCAGCGCGGCTTCGCGCCCGCCGTACTGCGCGAGCAGCTCGCCCTGGCGTTTTTTCGCGCGCGCGTCGACCGCTTCGGGATCGAGGATCGCGCGGAGGCGCCGCTCGCTCTCGACGAGCTGCGCGCGGTAGCGAGGGTCGCCGGCGAGATCGGTCGTCTCCTCGGGATCGGTCGCGAGGTCGAAGAGCTGCGGCGCGTAGGCGACGTAGTGGCAATACTTCCAGCGGTCGTAGCGCAGCATGAACGCGCCTGCGACCGAGCCGATCGCGTGGTACTCGGAAATCACGGGCCGGTCGGGACGCGCGCCGCCCGCGACGTCGAACAGCGATGCGCCCGGCAATGCATCGGAACCGCGGGGCTGCGGGACGCCGGTCGCGTCGAGAAACGTGGGTGCGCAGTCGATGTGCGAGACGGGCGTGTCGACGACGCGACCCGACGCGACGCCGGGCCCCGCCATGATCAGCGGCACGCCGGCCGATTCCTCGTACAGCGTCGACTTGCCCCACAGGCCGCGCGCGCCCAGGTTGTCGCCGTGGTCGCTCGTGTAGACGACGCGCGTCGCGTCTGCGAGGCCCGCGGCCTCGAGCGCTCGGAGCACGAGCCCGACGTTCTCGTCCATCGCGCTCACCAGGCCCGCGTAGCCGGCGATCGCGCGCTTGACGTCGTCCTCGCTTGCGAAGTGCGTGTCGTAGTCGACCGTGTGCGCGTAGTCGTCGAGGTAGGGATGGCGCGGCCTCGAGCTCTCGGCGTAGAGCTTGGGCATCGGCAGGTCCTGCTTCCGGTAGCGGTAGAACCACGCCGGCGGCGCCGTCAACGGGAAGTGCGGCGCGACGAACGAGACGAACAGCGCCCAGGGCTTGTCGCGCCACTTCGGCGCCTCGTCGTGCAGCCAGACCTGCGCGCGCGCGGCGATGTCGCGATCGTAGACGGTGTACGACGACTCGCCAGGCCCCGCGCGCTTCGCCATCTTGTCCCCGCCCTTGCGCTTCGGGATGTTCTCGCGCACCAGGCCCTTCACGTCGCCGATGCCTTCGACGATGTGCATCGGAACGATCTCCTGCGAGAAGCCGTGGTCGTCGCCGGGCCGGCCGCGGAAGTGCAGCTTGCCGATCGACACGACGCGATGTCCCGCGTCGCGCAGCCGGTGGTGCCAGCTCGGGATCGCGCCGTCGTAGCCGTCCGCGTTGTCCCAGTAGCCGATCTCGTGGTTGTAGCGGCCGACCGCGAACGCCGCGCGCGCCGGCACGCAGATCGGGCAGGTCGTGTACGCCGACGTGAACCGCGTTCCACGCGCGGCGAGCGCGTCGAGGTTCGGCGTGGCGATGAACGGATGCCCCGCCGCGCCGAGGAACTTCGGGTTGTGCTCGTCGGACATCAGGACGAGCAGGTTGGATGGTTGCACCAAAGTCATGCCTCTGGGAGTATGCTGGGCATTCAGCTATTCTACGTCGGAATAACTATTCACCAACCCCTCCATGGAGCTCGAGCCCCTCCGGCTGTTCCTCCAGGTTGCCGCGACCGGCAGCTTTTCGCGGGCCGCGGCGCTGGCCTCGTCGACGCAGTCCGCCGTGAGCAAGCGGATCGGCCAGCTCGAGCGTCAGCTCGAGGCGCGCTTGTTCGAGCGAACCGGCCGCGGGGCGCGATTGACGCCGGCCGGGCGGCGGCTCCTGCCGCGCGCGGAAGCGCTGACCGCGGAGGTGGACCGCCTCCCGGAGTTCGTCGCGGACGACGCCGCGCGCGTGGCCGGCGTCGTGCGGCTTTCGGTGCAGCCGTCGGTGAGCTGGCCGCTGGTGGGCGACCTCGTGGCTCTCGTGCGACGTCGCCATCCCCACCTGCGCCTGCAGATCGCCGAGGGGCCGACGCGCCAGATCGAGGAGAGCCTCGCGGACGGGCGCGTCGACCTGGGCGTCGTGTCGCTGGCGCCGCCGCCGGGGCTGGGTGAGTTCGAGGCGTTGTTCGACGTTCCGCTCGGGCTCGTAACGGCGGCTGGCGACGCCGAGGCACGTCGCAGGACCTTGCCGTTCGCCAGCTTCGCGCGACTGCCGCTCGTCATCGCGACGATGCCCAACGGCGGCCGCGTGCTCGTCGAGGAGGAAGCGCGGCGCGCGGGCATCGAGCTCAACATCGTCGTCGAGCTCAACTCGATCCACGTGATGAAGAAGCTCGTCGCGCGCGGCGGCCTGTATTCGCTCGCGTCGTCGAGCGCCATCGCCTCGGAGGTGGCCGCGAAGGAGCTCGCGCTGGTCCGCATCGTCTCGCCGGAAATCCGGCAGACGTTCTACCTCGTCGTCGGCGCGCGCCGCCATGCGAGTCCCGCCGTGCAAGCGATCGCGCACCTCGTGCGCGACCTGGCCGCCAAGCGCAGCGGCCGACGCAGGACAACCTTTGCGAAGGAGGTTGCATGACACCGGTTCGTCGGCTCGGCCGCTGGCTGGCGGCGCTCGCATTGATCACGCTCGCGGGTGCCGCGTTCGCCCAGGGGTTTCCGAATCGTCCCGTCCGTCTCGTCGTCGCCGACGCGGCAGGCGGCGCGCCCGATCAGCTCGCGCGCCTGGTCGCGCAAAAGGTTTCCGAGTCGCTGGGCCAGCAAGTCGTCGTCGACAACCGCGCCGGTGCGGGCGGTGTGCTTGGTGCCGAGTCGGTCGCGAAGTCGCCGCCCGACGGGTACACGCTACTCATGACGACGACCGCGATCTACGCGATCCTGCCGAACCTGCGCAAGGACCTCCCGTACGACCCGGTGCGCGACTTCGTCCCGATCGGGCGCATCGCCACCGCGTCGAACGTGCTGGTGGTCAACAATGCGCTGCCGGCGCAGAACGTCGCCGAGCTCGTGCGCTACGCGAAGGAACGGCCCGGCGCGCTCAATTACGCGTCGGCGGGCATCGGCACACCCGCGCATCTCGCCGGCGAGATGCTGAACCTGCTCGCCGATATCAAGGTGACGCACATCCCCTACAAAGGCGCGGCGCCGGGGCTGCTCGATGTGATCGCCGGCAACGCGCAATACATCATCACTTCGCCGATCGCCGCCGGGGCCCACATGGGCGCAGGCCGCGTGCGCGCGCTTGCGTCGACCGGCACAGAGCGCAACCCGGCGCTTCCCGACGTGCCGACCGTCGCCGACACGCTGCCCGGCTACGAGATCACGCAGTCGTGGGGCGTCGTCGCGCCGGCGGGCACCCCGCCGGACGTGGTGAAGCGCCTGGGCGACGAGTTCGCCAAGGCGCTCGCGAACACCGACGTCAAGGACAGGATCCTGAAAACCGGCGCGGTTCCCGCGAGCAGCGACTCGCCCGCCGCGTTCGCCGACTTCATGGCGAAGGAGCGCGGACGCCTTGGCGACGTCATCGCGCGCTCGAAGATCGAGCTGAAAGAATAGCTACAGCGACCGCAAGAGGTCGATCCCGCGCCTGAGCGCGGACTGCAGCAGCTGCGAGTCGAGGCCGTAGGCCATCACGCGGAAGCCTTTGGCGTGGTAGCGGCGCGCCCAGTCGTCGTCGAGCGCGAGGAAGCCGGCCGGCTTGCCGTGCCGGCGCGCCGCCGCGACGATGCGATCGACCGCGGCGAGGTAGTCGGGATGGTCGAACTGGCCCGGGATCCCCATGAAGTTGGTGAGATCGAAATGCCCGAGCCACAGGATGTCGACGCCGGGCAGCGCGGCGATGTCGTCGGCCGCGGCGACGCCGCCCGGCGTCTCGATCAGCGCGATCAGGACGTTGCGCGCGCGCGCCGCGGCGATCTTGTCGGCCGGCGCGCCGGGCAGGTAGTCGTCGTGCGCCATGCCGAACGCCGAGCCGCGCCGGCCTTCCGGCGGGTACTGCATCGACCTCACCGCGCGCCTGGCGTCGTCGACCGAGTCGACCATCGGCACCATCACGCCGTGCGCGCCCGCGTCGAGCACGCGCGCGATGAAGTGGTACTCGTTGACCGGCACGCGCACCCACGGGGCGATCGGGAGCCCGCGGCAGCAGGCGAACTGCGCCTTCATCGTCTCGATGTCGGCGCCGCTGTGCTCCATGTCGTACAGCACGAAGTCGGCGCCGGCCGCGCGCACGATCTGCGCGAGGCCCGGCGAGAAGAACTCGAACACCATCGTGCCGGTGACAAGCTCGTTGCGCTTCAATCGTTCCTTCATCGCGGCCCCTTCATGGCGCCAGCAGGTGATCGACCAGCTCGACGAATCCGTCGCCCGCCGGCGCGCGAGCAATCCACGCGGGCGGCGTCGGAATCCGGTCGAGGAACGCGCTCACGTTCGCGACGCCGACCGCGTTCGGGAAGAACGCGAACATCGGCGCGTCGTTGGGCGAGTCGCCGGCGAAGACGTAGCGCTCGCGCTCGGCGTCGAGGTCGATGCCGAATGCCTCGCGCAGGAACGTGCGCGTCATGCCGAGCTTGTCGTAGCCGCCGATCCAGCCGTTGACGTGGATCGAGGAGATCTTCGCCGTGAGGCCCTCGCTCTCCATGATCGCGACGATGCGGTCGACGTCCGCACGTGGCAGCCGCGGCACGTCCTCGCAGAAGTCGATCGCGATGTCGCTCTCGCGGTAAGGCTGGTCCGACGCGAGCGCGGACCCCGGCACCTCGCGCAGCACGCGCGCGGCGACGCGCTCGAGCCGCGCGCGGTGGGTCCGCCGCTCGGCGTCGCCCGCGGCATAACCCCGCAACAGCTTGCGCCGGTCCGCGTCGTAGCGCATCCACAGCGCACCGTTCTCGCCGACGACGCCGTCGACCGGCCACATGCGCGCGATGTGGTCGCACCAGCCCGCCGGCCGCCCGGTGATCGGCACGACGAGCTTGCCGGCTTGCTTCAGCCGCCACAGCGCCCCGTAGGCCTGTGACGTGAGCTTGCCTTCCGTCGTCACCGTGTCGTCGATGTCGGCGAGCACGCCGCGGATCGCGGCGCGCGTCGCGCGGGGCATGTCGGCGAGCGGCCGCGTCATCGGCCGGCGCGCGACCGGACGTACGCGCCGGCGCGCGCGCGCTGCGCGGCAGTCATCGGCAGCCCGCACTTGGTCCGGCGCCACAGGACGTCGTCGGGCTCGTGCGCCCACTCGTTCTCGATCAGGTAGTCGACCTCGCGCGCCGTGAGCCCGGCGCCGAACGACTCGCCGAGATCGTCGAGCGTGCGCGCTTCGCCGAGCACCGTGAACGCGAGCGAGCCGTGGCGTCGCGCGAGCGGCCGCAGCACGTCGACCGGGATCGACGGATAGCGCGCACACAGCGATGCGAGCAGCGCGGCGCGGTCGCCGCTCGCGAGGTCGCCGCCCGGGAGCGCCTCGTTCGCGGTCCACGCTCCGGTCATCGCCGGGAAATACGGCGCGAGCTCGAGCAGCGCGGCTTCGGCGAGCTTGCGGTAGGTCGTGATCTTGCCGCCGTAGATCGAAAGCACCGGAGCGCGATCCGGTCCCGGCGGCCCGTCGAGCGCGTCGACCTTAAGCACATAGTCGCGCGTGATCGCGGACGGATCGGATGCGCCGTCGTCGTAGAGCGGCCGCACGCCGGCGTAGGTCCACGCGACGTCGCCGCGCGTCAGCGGCTTGGCGAGGTAGGCGTTCGCGAGATCGATCAGGTAGTCGATCTCCGCATCGGAGATGCGCGGAACGTCGTACTCGTCGACCGGGACGTCCGTGGTCCCGATCAGCGAATAGCGCTCCTGGTACGGGATCACGAACACGATCCGGTTGTCGGAGTTCTGCAGGATGTACGCGTGCTCCTCCTGGTGCACGCGCGGCACGACGATGTGGCTGCCCTTGACGTGGCGCACGCTCGCCCCCGTCGGTTTCGCGTCGGTCTCGCGCAGCACGTCGGCGACCCAGGGCCCGCCGGCGTTGACGATCGCGCGCGCCCGGACCTCCTCGCGCCCGGACGGGCCTTCGAGCAGCGCGCGCCACACGCCATCCTCGCGGGCCGCACCGGCGAAGCGCGTGCGCACGCGGATCTCGGCCCCATGCGCGCGCGCCGACATCGCGTTGATGACGCACAACCGCGCATCGTCGACGCGCGCATCCGCATAGACGAAGCCGGTCTTGAAGCGATTCTGCAGGCCGGCGCCCCAGCGGCTTTTCGCGAGGTCGACGCCGTGCGACTTCGGCAGCGACATGCGGCCGCCGAGCCGGTCGTACAGGAACAGCCCGGCGCGGATCATCCACGCGGGCCGCAGGTGCGGCTCGTGCGGCAGCACGAACGACAACGGCTCGACCAGGTGCGGCGCGAGTCGCAGCAGCACCTCGCGCTCGGCGAGCGACTCGCCGACGAGCCGGAACTCGTAGTGCTCGAGGTAGCGCAGCCCGCCGTGGATGAGCTTGGTGCTCCACGACGACGTCGCCGCGGCGAGGTCGTCGCGCTCGCACAGCAGGACCGAAAGGCCGCGGCCGGCCGCGTCGCGCGCGATGCCGGCGCCGTTGATGCCGCCGCCGACGACAAGCAGGTCGAAGATCGCGGCACTTGCGGGCATCCGGGCGATTTTACTGGACGCTCCCCCGATGCGTTACGATTCCGTTCCCCAGCGGCCGGAAAGGCCCGCGATGAACCTCGTCCCCGAAGTCGCCGCGCTGGAGCCCGAGCTCCGCGGCTGGCGGCGTCACCTGCACGCGCATCCGGAGACCGCGTTCGAGGAGAAGGCGACCGCCGCGTTCGTCGCCGACAAGCTCCGCGCGATGGGCCTCGACGTGCATACCGGCCTCGCCGGCACCGGCGTCGTCGGCGTGCTGAAGCACGGCCGCTCGGCCGAGGCCGTGGGCCTGCGCGCCGACCTCGACGCGCTGCACATTCGCGAGCAAACCGGCGCGCCGCACGCCTCGAAGCACGAAGGCCGCATGCACGCATGCGGGCACGATGGCCACACGACGATGCTGCTCGGCGCGGCGCAGGCGCTCTCGCAGCGCCGCCGCATCGACGGGACCGTCTACTTCATCTTCCAGCCGGCCGAGGAGAACGAAGGCGGCGGCCGCGTCATGGTGGAGCAGGGCCTGTTCGAGCGCTTTCCGGTGCGCGCCGTGTACGGCATGCACAACTGGCCCACGTTGCCGGTCGGGCAGTTCGCCCTCCGCGCCGGGCCGCTGATGGGCGCATTCGACATCTTCGAGATCGTCGCGACCGGCAAGGGCGCACATGCGGCGATGCCCAACCTCGGCCGCGACCCGATGCTGTTCGCGTCGCACGCGATCGGCGCGCTGCAGTCGATCGTGTCGCGCAACCTGCACCCGCTCGAGGCGGGGGTGGTCAGCGTGACGCAGGTGCACGCGGGCGACACCTGGAACGTGATCCCGAACGAGGTCGTGCTGCGCGGCACCGTGCGCTCGTTCGATCGCGACGTTCAGGACCTGATCGAGCGGCGCATGCGCGGAATCGTCGAAGGCATCGCGTCGACGTTCGAGATGACCGCGACGCTGCGCTACGAGCGCCGCTATCCCGCGACCGTCAACAGCGAGGCCGAGACGGCGCACGCCCTCGCCGCCGCCGCCGCGGTCGTCGGACGCGACAAGATCGACACCGATCCGATGCCGTCGATGGGCAGCGAGGACTTCGCGTTCATGCTGCAGGCGAAGCCCGGCTGCTACGTGTGGCTCGGCACCGGCAAGGGGCCGGACACGCCGAACCTGCACAACCCGCGTTACGACTTCAACGACGACGCGATCGCGATCGGCTCGAGCTACTGGGTCACGCTCGCCGAGCAGCAGCTCCCGGCATCACGCTGAAAAGGACGATGCCATGCCCGCCCCGCCCGGAACACGCGATCTCCCCCGCATCGTGCTGGGGGTGCTGTTCATCCTGCTGATAGGGGTCGCGAGCCTCTACATCCTGAAACCGTTCCTGCCGGCGCTCATCTGGGCAGCGATGATCGTGGTGGCGACCTGGCCGCTCCTCACGATGTTGCAGGCGCGGCTCGGCGGCAGCCGCACGCTCGCCGCGACGACGATGATGGTGCTGCTGCTGGTGATCGTCATCGCGCCGCTGGTCATGCTGATCACGAGCATCGTCGGCCAGGCCGAGCACCTCTCGGAGCTGCGGGACCTCGAGATCAAGCTGCCGGGACCGCCCGCCTGGGTCGCGTCGATCCCGATGGTCGGCGAAAAGATCGCCGCGGAGTGGCTGGTCATCGCCCAGGGCGGGCCGGAGTCGATCGCCGGACGCCTGTCGCCCTACATGTCCGAGATCGGCAGCTGGCTTCTCGCCCAGCTCGGCGGGTTGGGCGGCATGATCATCCACCTGTTCCTGACGTTCATCTTCTGCGGCGTGCTCTACTTCGCCGGCGAGACGGGCGCGCAGGGCGCGCGGCGCTTCTTCCGGCGGCTGCACGGCGAGCGCGGCGACGAGATCGTGGTGCTCGCGGGCGCGTCGATCCGCGCGGTCGCGCTCGGCATCGTCGTCACCGCGGTCGTGCAGACGGTGCTCGGCGGCATCGGACTGCTCGTCGCCGGGGTTCCCTACGTCGCGGTGCTCTCGGCGCTGATGCTCGTGTGCTGCATCGCGCAGATCGGTCCCGGTCTGGTGTTGTTCGGCAGCGTGATCTGGCTCTGGTACACGGGCTCCACCGGCTGGGCCATCGGGCTCCTCGTGTGGTCGCTGCCGGTCGTCATGCTCGACAACGTGCTGCGACCAATCCTGATCAGGCGCGGGGCCGACCTGCCGCTGATGCTGATCATGGTCGGCGTGATCGGTGGGCTGCTGTCGTTCGGGATCGTCGGCCTGTTCGTCGGCCCGGTCGTGCTCGCGGTCGCCTACACGCTGCTGTCCGCCTGGATCGCCGAGGGCGATCCGCCGCCGAAGACCAGGAAGGCCTAGTCGTCCTCGTCGTCGAGGATCGCGCGCGCGCGGAGCACCACCGGCTTGTCGACCATCCTGCCGTCGACCGCGACGACGCCGCCTTTCGCGCGTGCGGCCGCGTCGAGCACGCGTCGCGCCCATTCCCGTTCGGCCTCGCTCGGCGCGAACGCGCGCTCGACGACGGCGACCTGCTTCGGATGGATGCAGAGCTTGGCGCCGAAGCCGAGCCGGCGCGCGCGCTCGGCGTCGGCGCGCAGCGCCTCGGCGTCGTCGATCGCCGTGCTCACGCCGTCGACAGGAGCACGCAACCCCGCCAGCCGCGACGCCAGGACCATGTGCGACCGGAACATGAGGAGCGCGTCGCCCTCGCCGCCGATGCCAAGGTCGACCTGGAAGTCGATCGAGCCGAACACCAGGCGCTCGACGCCCGGCGCGTTGGCGAGCGTGCGCATCGCCTCGTAGCCCGCCGCGGTCTCGATCAGCGGGTACAGGCGCCGACCCGCAGCGATCGCCGACGCGTGCGCGAGATCGGCGCGACGCTCGGCTTTCGGCAACACGATGCCCGCGACCGCCGCATGCCCGCATAGCGCGAGATCGTCGGCGAACCATTCGGTCTCGCCGGCGTTCACGCGCACGAGCACCTGCGCGGGCGCGCGCGACAGCCAGCGCAGGAGCTGCTCGCGCGCCGTCACCTTTCCTTCGGGCGCGACCGCGTCCTCGAGGTCGACGATGACGGCGCCCGCACCCGCCGCGAGCGCCTTCTCGTAGCGGTCGGGACGGTCGGCGGGAACGAACAGGTAGGAACGGCGCGGCATCCAGGGCCCTAGAACGAGCGCGGCAGCCCGAGCGTGTGCTCGGCCACGTACGCGAGGATCATGTTGGTCGAGACCGGCGCGATCTGGTAGAGCCGCGTCTCGCGGAACTTGCGCTCGACGTCGTACTCGTGCGCGAAGCCGAACCCGCCGTGGAACTGCAGGCACGCTTCGGCCGCCTGCCATGACGCCTTCGCGGCGAGGTACTTCGCCATGTTCGCCTCGGCGCCGCAGGGCTCGTGCGCGTCGAATCGCGCGCACGCCTTCCAGCGCATCAGGTTCGCGGCCTCGACTTCGATGTATGCCTCCGCGATCGGGAATTGCACGCCCTGGTTCTGGCCGATCGGCCGCCCGAACACGATGCGCTCGCTCGCGTAGTCGACGACGCGGTCGATGAACCAGTAGCCGTCGCCGATGCACTCGGCGGCAATCAGCGTGCGCTCGGCGTTGAGCCCGTCGAGCAGGTAGGCGAAGCCCTTGCCTTCCTCGCCGACCAGGTTCTCCGCCGGGACCTCGAGGTCCTCGAAGAACAGCTCGTTGGTCTCGTGGTTGACCATGTTGTCGATCGGCCGCACCGTGAGCCCGCGGCCGATCGACGTGCGCAGGTCGACGACGAACAGCGACATCCCCGCCGACTTCTTCGCCACGTCCGCGAGCGGCGTCGTGCGCGCGAGCAGCAGCATCAGGTCCGAGTGCTGCACGCGCGAGATCCACACCTTCTGGCCGTTGACGACGTAGCGGTCGCCCTTGCGCACCGCGGTCGTCCTGAGGCTCGTCGTGTCGGTGCCGGTCGTCGGCTCGGTGACGGCCATCGACTGCAAGCGCAGCTCGCCGCTCGCGATCTTCGGCAGGTAAGCGCGCTTCTGCGCGTCGGACGCGTGGCGCACGAGCGCGCCCATGGTGTACATCTGGCCGTGGCAGGCGCCCGCGTTCGCGCCCGCGCGGTTGATCTCCTCGAGGACGACCGAGGCCTCCGCGAGCCCGAGCCCCGCGCCGCCGTAGTCCTGCGGGATCAGCGCGGCGAGCCAGCCGGCCTTCGTGAGCGCGTCGACGAACGCCTCGGGATAGCCGCGCTCGCGATCGATGCGCCGATGGTAGTCGGCAGGGAACTGCGCGCACAGCGCGCGCACAGCGTCGCGGATCGGCTGGTGCTGGTCGGGCGGGGACCGCATCAGCCGAGCTCGACGGTCGCCCGCATCGCGAGCGCGCCGCGCGCGTCGCGCGCCCACAGCGCGTGCGAGTGGACGCTCTCCTCGCGGCCGCAGACCTCGAACGGCTCGACGTCGAACAGCGGACGCACGGCCTTGAACTCGAAGCGCCGCACGTTCGCGTTCAGCACGTGGCGCCGCAGGTTGTCGAGCAGGAGCGTCGCGATCAGCGGTCCGTGCACGACCAGGCCCGGGTAGCCCTCGACGCCGGTCACGTAGCTGCGGTCGTAGTGGATCCGGTGGCTGTTGAACGTCAGCGCCGAATAGCGGAACAGGAGCACCGGGTCGGGCACGATCTCGCGTTTGTAGGTCTCGTCGGTCGGCGCGCGCGTCGGCGCCGGCGCCGTCGCGTCCTTCCCGGGCAGGTCGCGGTACACGATGTCGTGCGCCTCGCGGATCGCGACGCCGGTCGGGCTCGCGATCTCGTGCTCGACCGTCACGAACACGAGCGTCCCGCTGCGGCCCTCCTTGACGACGACGTCGGCGATGCGCGACGTGCGCACGATCTCGTCGCCGACCACCAGCGGCGAGGCGAACGCGATCCGGCTGCCCGCCCACATGCGCCGTTGCAGCGGGACGGGCGGCAGGAAGTCGCCCTTCCTCGCGTGCCCGTCGGGACCGATGTCATGCTGCGGCGTGAGCGGCGTGAAATAGAGCCAATGCCACGGCGGCGGCACCGCCGTGCCCGCGCGCGGCTCCGGATCGTCCCGGTCGAGCGTCGCCGCCAGCGCGGCGAGCGGCGCCGCCGTGACCCGGTCGACGCGACGCTCGGTGTGGCCGATCCAGTCGCGCAGCGCCGCCGGGTCGAGCACCGTCAACGGCGCGTCGCCGTGCCGATGCAGGCGGTCGGCGGGTCCGTCGGGACCGTGCCTTCGTAGGTGTAGACGATCGACATCTCGCGGTAGAGGCCGCCGTGCCGCTCCTCGAGCTCGCCTTGCGCCTTCGCGCCGCCGAAGTCGAACAGCACCGTCCGGTTGTTCCCGCCCGTCAGCACGCCGACCCACGCACGGTCGAGCAACGTGCCGAGGAACACGCAGCCGTCCTGGTGCGTCACGTCGCCGGAAAAGGGCACCCGGGGGCCGAAATGCGGCGGCGTGGTCGCCGCGCCGCAGAACAGCGTGAAATCCCACGTGCCGAGAACGTCGTGGCACGGCGCGGCCGAGGCAACTCCGGAAACGAGCGACAGAAGCGCGACCGACGCGAGCTTTCTCACCATGTCATCTCCGTTGGGTGGTTGACGCGGGTTCAGGTCATCGACTTCGGATCGACGAGCCGGTCGAACTTGTCGGGCTCGACGAGGCCCAGCTTCGCCGCCGCTTCGCGCAGCGACGTGCCTTCCTTGTGCGCGAGCTGCGCGATCTTCGCGGCGTTCTCGTAGCCGATGTGCGGGTTGAGCGCGGTCACCAGCATCAGCGAATTCGCGACGTGGTCGCGGATGTTCGCGCGGTGCGGCTCGATGCCGCGCGCGCAGCGCTCGTCGAAGCTTGCGATCGCATCGCCGAGGAGCTCGACCGACTCGAGTGCGGCGTGCAGCATCACCGGCTTGAAGACGTTGAGCTGGAAGTTGCCCTGCGTGCCTGCGAACGCAACCGTCGTGTCGTTGCCGAACACGCGCGCGGCGACCATCGTCAGCGCCTCGCTCTGCGTCGGGTTGACCTTGCCCGGCATGATCGACGAGCCGGGCTCGTTGTCGGGGATCACGATCTCGGCGAGCCCCGCGCGCGGCCCGCTCGCGTACCAGCGCACGTCGTTCGCGATCTTCATCGCGGCGCCAGCGAGCGTGCGCACCGCCGCGCTCGCGTTGACGACGGCGTCGTGCGCCGACAGCGCCGCGAACTTGTCGGGTGCGGGCACGAAAGGCTTGCCGGTCAAGAGCGCGAGCTCCGCGGCGACTGTCTCCGCCCATCCGTCGGGCGCGTTGAGGCCGGTGCCGACCGCGGTCCCGCCGAGCGCGATCGGGTAAAGCGCGTCGCGGCCGGCAACGACGTAGCGGCGCGTCTCGTCGAGTTGCGCGGCCCAGCCGCCGATCACCTGGCCGAGCGTCACCGGCGTCGCGTCCATCAGGTGCGTGCGGCCGAGCATCACGACGTCGCCGAACGCGCGCGACTTCGCGGTCAGCGTCTCGATCAGCCGGTCGATCGGCGGCAGCAGACGCGCGTCGATCGCCTCGACCAGCGCGACGTGCATGACGGCCGGGAACGCGTCGTTCGACGACTGCGACAGGTTGACGTCGTCATTGGGATGGATCGGCGATTTCGCGCCGACCTTGCCCCCCGCGAGCTGGATCGCGCGGTTGGCGATCACCTCGTTCGCATTCATGTTCGACTGCGTGCCCGACCCGGTCTGGAACACCACCAGCGGGAACTCGGCGTCGAGCGCGCCGTCGACGACCTCGCGCGCGGCACGCTCGATCAGTCGCGCCTTGTCGGCGGTGAGCACCTTGAGCTTCGCGTTCGCGCGGGCGGACGCGAGCTTGACCAGGCCGAGCGCGCGGATCACCGGCCGGTCCCAGCGGAAGCGCTGCACGCCGATCGGGAAGTTCTCGATCGAGCGCTGCGTCTGTGCGCCCCACAGGCGTTCCGCGGGCACGCGCACCTCGCCCAGCGCATCCTTCTCGATGCGGTACTCGGCCATGCGCCGATTCTACGCCGACGCCTTGTATCCCTCGGGACGCGCGCTCGAGCCGCTCAGCGTGGGGTCGAGCGGCGGGATGCCGTAGTCGCGCCGCACGTCGTCGACCGGTCGCGGCGCCGTCCCCCAGAAATCCCACGCGGCGTCGAACGTGTCGGTCGTCGTCGCGTTGCCGCGCGACCACGCGAGCCAGAAGGCGCGCGGGTCGAGCGCATGCGTCGTCGAGCCCGCGAACTTCACGAGCTCGATGCCGAGGTGCCAGCTCATGATGACCGGCAGGATGTGGCCCGACATCGGCTCGCGCGGGTGCATGCCGGCGGTGAACGTCGACACCATCAGCTCGCCGCCGGGCGAGGTGTCGTAGCCCGACAGCACGTGCGCCGAGTCGTGCGGCGTGCCGAAGCGCTCGTTGACGCCGGCACTCTCGCCCGGGAACGCGAAGCCGTGCACGCGGTAGAAGTCGAAGAACCCGCGGCCGAGCGTTCCCTCGGGCAGCGCGCCGAGCGCGCGGTAGCGTGCAGCGAGCGCGGGGTCCGGGCGATCGCGGTAGGGCAGGATCCAGGCGTCCTCGGGACCGCTCATCTCGCGCCCGGTGATGCTCTTCATGTTCTGGCGCTGCGCGTCGGCGCGCACCCAGTCGAGATGCCCGCGGCCGAGCTCGGCGAGCTCGCGCACGCCGTCGACGCTGCCGCCAAGGGCGTGGGCGTAGTCGAGCGCGCGCGCGATGCGCGCCTGGTCGACGCTGCCGTCGACGAGCGCCATTACGACGAGCCCCTGCACGACGTGCTCGCGGTCGCGCGGCGCGGCGATGGCGCGCGCGAGCGTCTTCGGATCGGTGCGCGACGCGCCGTCGTCGGGCGCGCCGTCGTTGCGCAGGAGGTAGCGGTCGAACGCGGCGAGCGCCGCGCGGTCGGCGTCGGTCAGCGGCGCGGCGCCACCGCGCGTCGCGACGTCGCGCAACGCGGCGAGGATCGGCCCTCGTGCGCGGCAGGCATCGTCGGACAGGAGCATCGGCGCTCGGTCACCGGGGTTTGCTCCGCCGCATCTTGACCGATTTCGCGGCCGCGCGCACCGGCACGAGCTTCTGCAGTTCGGCGACCAGCCCGCGCTGCTTGTCGTTGAGGTGCGGGTCTTCCGCGAGCGCGTCGAACAGCCGGTTGAGCTTGCGGCGGTCGGCCTGCGAGGCGACGAGCCGCGGCAGCGTGCGCTTGGCCTGCGCGGGCTCGAACTCGACGACGATCGTCTCGTCGTGCAACACGCGTCGCAGGTCGGTCTCGGTCAGTCCCTCGAGCACGCCGGACGGCTCGAGCATCGCGCGCACGCTCTCGATCTGCGCGAGGCGCCGCTTGCCGCCGCCGGCCTTCGCCACCAGCAGGCCGCTGCGCACGACCGCCTCGGGCAGCCCGCCGCGGTCGAGGTCGTCGAGCACCTGGCGCACCGCGGGCAGCGCGCGCGGATCGAAGCGCGTCTGGCGACGGATCGCCGCGCGCTGGTCGGCCATCTGCAGCGACATCATGTTGCCGTAGACCTGGAAGAACGACGCCTCGTAAGCGGCGTCGCGGAGACCGCGGTAGAGATCGAGCGACGCGGAGATCGCGTTCGAGCCGAGCTTCTCGGCGCGGCGTCCCGCGTTGTCCGGCTTGCGCGGCCGGCGCCACGCGCGCGCCATCGCGGCGGCCGCGGGCACGCCGGCGAGGAACGGATTGCGGTCGGAGAGCATCCAGCGCTTTGCGCGGAGCGGATGCCATTCGCGCATCGCCCGCGCGAGCCATTCGGGCACGGCGTCGCGGATCGCGGGCCGCACGAGCAGCTCGTAGGCCCGCTCGGTGAGCTCGGACAGCGCCGCGACCGCCTCGAACGGCTTCTCGTCGACGCGGTCGTACTTCTGCAGCTTCTTCAGGTCCTCGAGCGAGCGCTCGTGGATCGTGACGTCGTACTCGACCTCGCCGCTGCGGCCGATCTCCTCGTGGATCTCCATGCCGTACAGGCCCGGAGGCAGCGCCTCGATCGACTTCAGCACCTCGAAGATCTGCGTGTGCTCCTTCTTCGCGACCTTGCCGGACACGAAGATGCCGAGGTGGCCGACGTCCTCGTGGATCAGGCCGACGATCGTCTGGCCGTTCGCCTTGATCTCCTCGGTCGACGCGTAGAGGTCGGCGATCCAGTTGAAAGCCTGCTGCGGCGGCGTGATGTTGTCGCCCATCGACGCGAACACGACGATCGGCTGCTTGATCGACTTCAGGTCGAAGTAGCGGCCCGGCCCGAGCCGCGCCTCGCCGGCGGCGAGCTTGTTGCCGACGAATAGGTTGTTGACGATCCAGCGGATCTCCTCCTCGTTGAAGAGGTAGTAGCCGCCCCACCAGCGCTCGAACTCGAGGTAGCGCTCGCGCTCGCCGTCGACCTCGTCGTAGAGGTGGTAGTGCTTGTCCCACAGCGTGTTCGCCGGATTCAGGTTCTCGAAGTTCGCGACCAGGTGCGCGCCGTCGAACGTGCCCGCGCCGAGGTCGCTCGCGAGCAGCGAGATCCACGCGCCGCCGGTGAGGCCGCCCGCGTAGCGCATCGGGTTGTCGCCGTCGTTGCCGGCCCAGTACGACATCGGCGCGCCGTTGATCACGAGCGGCCCGGTCATGTCGGGGCGCGCGGCCGCGAGCATCATCACGGCCCAGCCGCCCTGGCAGTTGCCGATGAGCGAAGGCTTCGGGCTGGCGGGATGGCGCTCGGCGACGATGCGCACGAACTCCGCTTCCGCGTCGGTCACGTCGGCGAGCGTCTGCCCGGGCACGGGCTCGGGGAAGAAGATCACGAAGTAGACCGCGTGACCTTCGCGCAGCGCGACGCCGACCTGCGAGTCGTCCTTGAAGCCGCCGATGCCCGGCCCGTGGCCCGCACGCGGGTCGATGATGATGAACGGGCGCTTCCGGTCGTCGACCTTGGCGCCGGCCGGCGGGACGATGCGCACCAGCGCGTGGTTACACGGGTGCTCGAACGTGCGCGCGTCCGCGAGCATCTCGTAGCGGTAGTGAAGGAGCGGCGGCTTTCCCGCCTCCTCGTGCGCGATCCACTGGTTGCCGCGCTCCCGGATCGTGTCCCAGAACAGGGCGTGCCGCTGGCCGGCGTCGATCCAGTACGCGGCCCAGTCGGACCACCACTGCTGGGGGTTCGCGGCCGGCAGGCCCGCCGCCGTGTAGTCGGACTGCGCGCGCCTCAGGCTCGCGCCGTAGCCCGCGTACGCTTCCTTGACGCGCCCGGCATAGAGGCCGGCGACGTTGCGGGAGATCGCCATCGAGCGATCGATCGTCTTGTTGAGGTCAGCCATCGGGAATCCTTAATTGCGCGTGAGCGCCGCAGGGCCGCCCCCAAGCGCTCGCCCCCTTAGGGGGAGGCGAGCGGCGCTCGCTTCGGGGGGTCGTCCCGATGCGCGCTTTGCTGCACTGCAGCATAGCGACTGTACCACAGTGGGGCGAAGGGCCGGTTAGAGGCCCAGCCAGGCGATGACCGCGGTCTCGATCTCGGGGTTCGGGGCGACGAAGCCCTTGTAGCCGACGGTATCCAGCGCGACCTGGCCGCCCTTCGCCTCCTTGAGGCCGATCAGCGCGTCCTTGATCTTCTGCGCCTCCGCCGGGGACATCTTGCTGGACACGATGAACTGCTTGATCGGCACCGGCCGGGACTTGAGCAGCACCTTGCCGCCCTTGTCGGTCCAGCCCTTCACGACCGCGTTCGACGCGGTCACGCCGACCTGGGCGAAGTTGTACTCGAGGTAGAACGGGACCGCGTCCTGGTAGCGCGTCGTGATCACGCGCACCGTCGTCGGCGTCGGATCGCGCCCCTCGGTCGCCGTGATCTTGTCGGCGCGGAACATCGCGCGGACCATCCACGCGGTAATCGAGTCGGGATCGGGCGTCACGACCGTGTGACCCTTCAGGTCCTCCATCGACTTGAGCGGCTGGTTGGCGCTCATCAGCATCGACGCGGTGTACTCGGTGAAGCCCTGCGTCCACGCGATCGCCTTGTAGCGGCCGGCCTTGATCTCGGCCATCGGGATGTGCGCCGGATGCACGAAAGCGACGTCGAACTCCTGGGCCTTGAGCCCCGCGCGAACGTCGTCGTAGGCCGGGACGAGCACGGTCCGGACGCGCCGCCCGGTGGCGGTCGCGATCACCTGGGCGATCGGCGCGAACTTGTCGCGGATCTCCTTGGGCGTGGCCTGGTAGGTGACCCCCTCCGTCACGGCGAAGACCAATTCCGTC
>DATBSV010000209.1:0-1919 GCA_036559685.1 Casimicrobiaceae bacterium | reverse complement strand
TCAGGGGAAGGGGCATGGCGGGCTCTCGCGTAAGCGCCCGGAACCGTCCGAGCGACGCGCCGCACGGAGGTGCGACCGTATAATCCTAGCCAATCCGCGGGCTTACCGCAACGCACCAATGAAGATTTCGCTCGACAGCGGCCCTCACCTCGTCGTCACCGGTACGGGACCCGGCTGGATCCGCGTCGGTACCGAGGAGGTCCGCGACAACGTCGTGCTGACCCCGCGGACCGTCGTGCACGGCTGGGCGCCGCGCGGCTTCGACGTCCTGACGGCCGACGACTTTGCCGCGCTGCTCGCCCACGAGCCCGAGATCGTGATCCTGGGGACCGGCACGGCGCATCGCTTCCCGCACCCTCGCCTGCTCGCCGCACTCTCGGCGGCGCACGTCGGCGTCGAGTCGATGGCAACGCCGGCGGCGTGCCGCACGTTCAACATCCTCTCCGGCGAAGGCCGGCGCGCGATCGCGGCGCTCATCGTGGCGTCGTGAGCCGCACCGGAGTTGTCGTAGCGATCGGCACGGCGCAGACGCTTGCGTGGGCATCGTCGTACTACTTGCCCGCGGTTCTAGCCGATTCGATCGCGTCGTCGCTCGGGTTGTCGAACACGTGGGTGTTCGGCGCGTTCTCGGTGTCGCTCGTGCTGATGAGCTTCCTCGGCCCCGCGATCGGCCGGCACATCGACGAGTTCGGCGGGCGCAAGGTGCTCGTGTCCTCCGCGATCGTGCTGCCGCTCGGACTCGTGCTGCTCGCGCTCGCGCAGGGACCGTGGTCGCTCGGATTCGCATGGGTCGTGCTGGGCCTGGGCATGGCGCTCGGCCTCTACGACACCGCGTTCGCCGCGCTGGCCGCGATGTACGGGCACGACGCGCGCACGCCGATCACCGGCATCACCCTGATGGCGGGGTTCGCGAGCACGATCGGCTGGCCGCTGTCGGCGTGGCTCGACCACGCGATCGGCTGGCGCGGCGCGTGCCTCGTGTGGGCCGCGATCCACGTCGCGATCACGCTGCCCTGCTACCTCGCTTCGCTGCCGCGCAACGCATCGCGCGAACCGGGCGCCAAGGCGACGGACGCGCTCGCCAAGGCCACGCTGCCGCTCGCGGCGCCGCCGCGTTACGTGATGCCATTGATGGCCTTCGCGTTCGCCGTCATTGCGTTCGTGGCGACGGCGATGGCGTCGCACCTGCCGCGCCTGCTCCAGGACACCGGCGCGAGCGCGACCGCGGCGATCGCGGCGGCGGCGCTGGTCGGACCCGCGCAGGTCGCCGCGCGTTTCGCCGAGTTCATGACCGTCCACCGTTGGCGGCCGCATCCGGTGCAGGTCGCGCGGCTGTCCGCGATCCTCCATCCGATCGGCGCGGGCGCGTTAATCGTGGCGGGCGGTGCGGGGATCGTCGCGCCCGTATTCACGCTCCTGCATGGCGCCGGCAACGGCCTATTGACGATCGCACGCGGCACGTTGCCGCTCGCGCTGTTCGGCCCGACCGGCTACGGCTTCCGGCAGGGCACGATCGGCGCCGCAGCGCGTCTCGCTCAGGCGGCCGCGCCGATCTCGTTCGGGATGCTGCTCGACACGTGGGGAGCGACGGCCGGGCTCGCCGTGTCCGGAGCGCTGTCGCTTGCGGCGTTCGTCGCGTTCCTGGCGCTCAGGAGATAGCTCACTCGCCCATCTGCAGGAGCTTCCCGTGGCGCCTCGCATAGCGAACCGCGGCGCCGAACAGGAGTGCCCCGCCCGCGACGTAGGCGACATCGAGCGCGAGCGCTTTCCACAGTAGGTCGGTGCGCAGCACCCCGTCGATCAGCACGGCGCGCATCCCCTCGAATACGTACGACGACGGGATCGCCGCGGCGACCGCCTGTAGCCAGCCGGGCAGCACGCCGATCGGGTAGTAGACGCCCGACACCGGCGCGAACAGG
>DATBSV010000208.1:0-5606 GCA_036559685.1 Casimicrobiaceae bacterium | reverse complement strand
GTCGCGCCCACGTCGGCCGCCGCATCGATGCCGGTCACCCGCGAGGACTTCGATCGGCTGATGGTCCCGTGCTACGCGCCGGCGTCGTTCGTGCCGGTGCGCGGCGAGGGCTCGCGCGTGTGGGACCAGCAGGGCCGCATGTACATCGACTTTTCGAGCGGCGTCGCGGTCACCGCGCTCGGCCACTGCCACCCGGTGCTCGTGCGCACGCTCGAGGAACAGGCACGCACGCTGTGGCACGTGTCGAACTGGTTCACCAACGAGCCGGCGCTCAGGCTCGCGCAGCGCCTGGTCGACGCGACGTTCGCCGACCGCGTGTTCTTCTGCAACTCGGGCGCCGAGGCGAACGAGGCCGCGCTGAAGCTCGCGCGCCGCTATGCGCACGACAAGCACGGCCCCGACAAGACGCGCGTGATCTCGACGCTCAACGCCTTCCACGGCCGCACGCTGTTCACGGTCACCGCCGGCGGCCAGGCGAAATATTCCCAGGGCTTCGGGCCGAGCCCCGCGGGCATCACGCACATCCCGTACAACGATGTCGCAGCCCTGGAAGCCGCGTTCCGCGACGAGGGCGGCGACGACATCTGCGCCGTGATCCTCGAGCCGATGCAGGGCGAGGGCGGCATGACGCCGGGCACGCCCGAGTTCATGCAGACCGCGCGGCGGCTGTGCAGCACGCACGGCGCACTCCTGATCCTCGACGAGATCCAGAGCGGCATGGGCCGCACCGGCGCGCTGTTCTCGTACATGCAGAAGGGGATCGTCCCGGACATCCTGACTTCCGCCAAGGGACTCGGCGGCGGCTTTCCGGTCGGCGCGATGCTGACGACCGACGACGTGGCGAGCGTGTTCTCGGTCGGCGTGCACGGCACGACCTACGGCGGCAACCCGCTCGCGTGCGCGATCGCCGGCGCGGTGCTCGACATCGTCAACACGACCGAGGTGCTCGACGGCGTCAAGGCGCGCCACGCGCTGTTCATGGAAGGGCTGAAGGCGATCAACGCGCGCCGCCGCGTGTTCCGCGACTTGCGCGGCGAGGGCGTGTGGCTCGGCTGCGAGCTCGACGAGCCCTTGCGCGGCAAGGCGTTCGCCGTGATGCAGGCGGCGAGCGATGCGGGCCTCCTGGTGCTGATGGCCGGTCCCGACGTCGTGCGCATCGCGCCGTCGCTGGTGATCTCGCTCGACGAGATCCTCGAAGGACTCGCGCGCCTCGAAGCGGCGCTCGACCGCGCGCTTCAGTAAATCCATGTTCGTCGTCCGGCCGATCGCGCGGGACGACCTTCCGGCGGTGCTGGCGCTGTCCGAGCGCACCGGCACCGGCCTCACGACGCTGCCCGCGAGCCGCGAGCGCCTCGCCGAGCGCATCGAGGCATCGATCGCGTCGTTCTCGCGCAGTGCGAAGCGCGAAGACGAGTGCTACATGTTCGTGCTCGAGGACGCGGGGGCGCGCACGAACGATCGCCGCGTCGTCGGCATCAGCGCGATCGAGGCCGCGGTGGGCCTCGACGAGCCCTGGTACAACTACCGCGTCGGGACGCTCGTGCATGCGTCCCGCGCGCTCGACGTCTACACGGCGGTGCCGACGCTATTCCTCGCGAACGACCACACCGGGCATACCGAGCTCGCCACGCTGTTCGTCGACCAGGCGTTCCGCCAGGGAGGCAACGGCCCGCTGATCGCGAAGAGCCGCCTCCTGTTCATCGCCGAGTTCGCCGACCGCTTCGGCGAGAAGGTGATCGCCGAGCTGCGCGGCCTGCTCGACGACGAAGGCCGCTCGCCGTTCTGGGAAGGCCTGGGGCGCCACTTCTTCGCGATGGAGTACTCGACCGCCGACTACCTGACCGGCATCGGGCAGAAGGCGTTCATCGCCGAGCTGATGCCCAGGCACCCGGTCTACGTGAACCTCCTGCCGCGCAGCGCGCGCGATGCGATCGCCGCGGTGCACGCCGATACGGCGCCTGCGCGACGCATGCTCGAGCAGGAAGGCTTCCGCTACGAAGGCTACGTCGACATCTTCGACGCGGGCCCGACGGTCGAGGCGTTCCGCGACAACATCGACGCGGTGCGCCGCTCGCGCGTGCTGCCGGTGACGCTCGAGGAGGACGATCCAGTGCCCGACACGCACGTCGCCGCCGGCGTGCGCTGGCTCGTCGCCAACCGCCGGTTCCACGACTACCGCGCGATCCTCGCCACCGCGCCGGCGCGCATCGACCGGTTCCCGCTGCGCCCCTACGCCGCGGACGCGCTCGGCGTGCACGAGGGCGATAGCGTTCGCGCGGTGGCGTTGCGTCCCGCCGACCGGTAGCTCGATGTCCCTCGACGTCCAGTTCGATGGACTGCCCGGCCCGACGCACAACTACTCGGGCATGTCGCCCGGCAACCTCGCGTCCGAGAAGCACGCGGGCCGCGTGTCCAACCCGCGCGAGGCCGCGCTGCAGGGACTCGCCAAGATGCGCGCGCTCGCCGCGCGCGGGATCGCGCAGGCGGTGCTGCCACCGCACGAGCGCCCGCACGTGCCGACGCTGCGCGCACTCGGCTTCGGGGGCAGCGACCGCGACATCGTCGCGCGCGCGGCGCGCGAGGCGCCGGGCCTGCTTTCCGCATGCTCGTCCGCATCGGCGATGTGGACGGCGAACGCCGCGACGGTCAGCGCATCGGCCGACACCGCGGACGGCCGCGTGCACTTCACGCCGGCCAACCTCGCCTCGCTGCTGCACCGGTCGATCGAGGCGCCGACCACGACCGCCGTGCTGCGCGCGATCTTCGCGGATCCCGCCCGTTTCATCGTGCACGATCCGCTGCCCGCCGCCGCGCAGACGGGCGACGAAGGCGCGGCCAACCACACGCGCTTCGCCGGGCCGGGCGAGCGTGATCCCGGCGTCGAACTGTTCGTGCACGGGCGAGCGGCGTACGACCCGGACGCGCCTGCGCCCCACCGCTACCCGGCGCGCCAAACGCGCGAGGCATCCGAGGCGGTCGCGCGCCGGCACGGGCTCGACCCCGCGCGCACCCTGCACGCGCAGCAGAACCCCGACGCGATCGACGCCGGCGTTTTCCACAACGACGTGATCGCCGTCGGACAGGGGCGGACGCTGCTCGTCCACGAGGACGCGTGGCTCGACACGCCCGGGACCCTCGCCGCGCTCGCCGAACGCGTCGGTCCGGGCTTCCGCACCGACATCGTGCGCCGCGACGAGCTCGGCGTCGACGACGCGGTCTCGACATATCTATTCAACAGCCAGCTTTGCGCGCGTGACGATGGCGCGCTGTTGCTGGTCGCGCCCGCCGAGGTGCGCGAGCACTCACGCGCGTCCGCGGTGCTCGACCGCTGGACCGCGCCCGGCGGGCCACTCGCGGAGGCGCTCGTGCTCGACGTGCGCCAGAGCATGCGCAACGGCGGCGGGCCGGCGTGCCTGCGCCTGCGCGTTCCGCTAGCGCACGACGAGCGCGCCGCGATCGGCGCGCGCGTGCTGCTCGACGACGCGCTCGCCGGCGAGCTGGACGCGTGGATCCGGCGCTGCTACCGCGACCGCCTCGTGCCCGCCGACCTGGCCGATCCGGCGCTGCTCGACGAAACGCGCCGCGCGCTCGACGAGCTCACGCGCATCCTCGCGCTGCCGCCGGTCTACGCGTTCCAGCGCACATGATTTTTCGCGCGCCGCTCGTCGGTGCGTATTGACCGCACGCACGTTGCGCGACTAGACTTGTCGTCGGATACGGGACCGGGCGCGAGCCCGATCCGGCTCCGCGAAAACTCAGACAGGACTTTGGCGGCCACACAACGTGGCCGCTTTTCTTTGCCCGGCCTCGTGACAGCGTGGCCGTTTTCTTTTTCCCATCAGGCGTCCGCGGTCGCGGGCAGGCGCACGTGGCGCCGCACGGGCGAGCGCAGCACTGCGCCGAGCGCCAGCAGCAAGCCCAGCACGCCGACCGTCAGCAGCGTCGCGCGCAACCCGATCGCGGTCGCGAGCGCACCGCCCGCGAGCGAGCCGAGCGGCGCCGCCGCGACGGTCAGGAAGCGCATCGTCGCGGTCATGCGCCCGAGCAGCCGGTCGGGCGTGATCGCCTGGCGCAGCGACAGGTACTGGATGCCGAACATGACGCCGCCGAAGTCGAACAGCAGCATCGCGAGGCCCAGCGCGACCATCGCGAACCAGGTCGGACCGGCGACGAGGCCGTAGAGCTGCCACGCGATCGCGGTCGCCGTCAGGCCGTGCACGATCATCGGGCCCACGCCGAAGCGCGCCGCGAAGCGCTCGGCCGTCGCGGCCGCGATCACGCAACCCGCGCCGCCGAGCACGTACACGAGGCCGATCGCCCCGGCGGAAAGCCCCAGCTCGCGCGTGGCGAACAGGATCAGCACCGCCATCTGCGCGTGGTGCAACAGCTGCCACAGGCCGGCGAGCCACGCGAGCGACCAGAGCGTGGCATTGCCGCGCACGAGCTTCAGCCCCTCGAAGATCTCGTGCATGACCCCCGGCCGCGGGCCGTCGTGCGGCACGTCGGTCGGAACGCGAAGGTGGCGCAGCATCACGGCGGAGACCAGGAACGCGAACGCGTCGAGCAGGATCGCGAACGGCGCGGTCAGGACCTGGATCAGGAAGCCCGCGATGCCCGGGCCGACCAGTGCCGAGCCGGTCTCGCCGAGCGAGATCTTCGCGTTCGCCTCGACCAGCCGCCGCCGCCCTGCCATCTGCGCGAGCAGCACCTGGTAGGCAGCGCCGCCGACCACGTTCTGGATGCCGCAGAAGAAGCCGACGGCGAACAGCACCTCGATCGACAGCCAATCGGTGAACGCCGCGAGCGGGATCACGGCGAGCGCGAGCGCACGGCTCACGTCGGCCGCGATGACGATCGGCAGCTTGCGGACCCGGTCGATCAGTACGCCGGCATGCAGCGAGAACAGCGCGAACGGCAGCGTCTCGAGCGCGATCAGCACGCCCATCTGAAGCGGTGTCGCGTGCAGCATCAGCGCCGCCGTCAACGGCAGCGCGAGGTTGGTGATCTGCGCGCCGAACGACGTGATCGTCAGCGACAGCCACATGCGCCGAAAGTCGGCGGACAGCCACAGGCCGGTGAACCTGCGGGCAAGCCGGCGTCGAAGCGTGCTCATCGTTCGTGTTCCGCGTGCGCCAAACCTCACGGTGTCAGGTCGTGCCTGACCCCTAAAGAGCGGGAGGCGGAACGGAGGATGCGATCCGGTCCGGATATCCCGCCGTACCCCGGCGGGATCACCGACGGGATCGACTACTTCGGGGCGATGCCGGCCATTCGGCCGGGCGGCACCTCGATGCCCACGCTCCACGCGACGACGATCGCCGCGAAGTGGCTCGCGGGGATCAGCGCGTGGAAGAAGGATCGAGGCATGGGACGCTCCGGGAATTCAGGCCGCAAAGTCTACGCCTCGCGCGATTCGGCTGCAACGCGACTATTTCGCGGCCTTCGCGCGCTGCGCGACGTCGACGTCGTGGTACTTCCACGGGTGCTCCCAGTACACGTGCTTGTGGTACCCGCGCATCCACGGCTGCACCAGCGTGTTCTCGTAGTTGTACACGCCGAGGTCCCAGGGCGCGTAGGCGGCCACGATCTCGGCCATGCGCGCGTAG
>DATBSV010000207.1:0-16065 GCA_036559685.1 Casimicrobiaceae bacterium | reverse complement strand
CAACGTCGACCTCGAGCCGCTCGCCCGCTATGCGAGGGCCGAGTTCGTGCGCGACCATGTCGCCAATCTCGATCCGGTCGGCAACGTCGCGACGACCGAATCCGGGAGACGCGTGCCGTTCGACTTCGCCTCGCTCGACATCGGCTCGCTGCCCGACATGTCGATGCCGGGCGCACGCGAACACGCGATCGGCGTCAAGCCCGTCGACCGCTTCGTCGCCGGATGGCATGCGCTGCGCGAGCGTGTTCGCGACGGAAAGCTTGCGCGCCTCGCCATCGTCGGCGGCGGCGCCGGAGGCGTCGAGGTGACGCTCGCGATCCACCATCGGTTGCGCGCGGACGGCGGCCCGATGCCGGACCTCGCGCTCGTCACCGACAAGCCGAACCTGCCGACCGCTGCGCAACGCGCGCTGTTCAGGAAGCTCGACGACGCCGGCGTGGCACTGCACCTCGGGCAGCGTGCCGCGAGCTTCGATGCGGACGGCGTCGTGCTCGAATACGGCGATCGCGTCGCCGCCGATGCGATCGTGTGCGCGACGCCGGCGACGCCCCAGCCGTGGCTCGCCGCCTCGGGCCTCGCGTGCGACGAGCGCGGTTTCGTGCGCATCGAGGACCACCTGCGCTCGGTCTCGCATGCGCACGTGTTCGCTGCCGGCGATTGCGCGACGCAGGACGGACACCCGCATCCGCGATCGGGCGTCTACGCGGTGCGCCAGGGTCCGCCGCTTGCGTACAACCTGCGCGCCGCGGCCACCGGCAAGCCGCTGCGGCCGTACCGCCCGCAGCCGATCGCGCTGGCGCTGATCTCGACCGGGAGCCGGCATGCCGTCGCCGTGTGGGGGCCGGTCGCGTTCGAAGGCGACTGGGTGTGGCGCTGGAAGGACCACATCGACCGCCGCTTCATGCGCCGCTATCGCGTCGACGCGTGAGGGAGCGCTGCCAGGCGCTAGAATGACCGGATGCACGCGCGTTCGCACGATCGCTTGCTCGCCGCCGCGGCGCTCGCCGTCGTGGCGACGCTCGCCGGCGCGCAGTCGACGATCGCGCTCACGCCCGAGCGGGTGTCCGAGCGCGCGTGGTACTTCCGCGGCGAGGCAGGCATGGCCAGCGCTGCGAACCGCGGATTTATGTCCAACGCCGGCTTCGTCGTCACAAACGACGGCGTTCTCGTGTTCGACGCGCTCGGTACGCCGGCGCTCGGACGCGGCATCGTCGACGCGATCCGCAAGGTGACCGGCGCGCCGATCCGCCGCGTCGTCGTGTCGCACTACCACGCCGACCACGTGTACGGCCTCGGCCCGCTCAAGGCCGCCGGCGCCGAAATCTGGGCGCACCGTCGCTCGCTCGACTACTTCTCCTCCGGCCTCGCGGCCGAGCGGCTCGCGCAGCGTCGCGCCGACCTGTTCCCGTGGGTCGACGAAACCACCGAGCTCGTGAAGCCCGACGTGCTCGTCGACGGCGACACGTCGTTCCGATTCGGCGGAACGACGTTCCAGATCATCGATACCGGCGGCGCGCACGCGCCCGACGACATCATGCTGCTGGTCGAAGACGAGCGCACGCTGTTCGCCGGCGACTTGCTGTTCGCCGGACGCATTCCGTTCGTCGGCAACGCCGACTCGAAGCACTGGCTCGCCGCGATCGAGCGCCTGATCCCGCTCGCGCCGGCCGTCGTCGTGCCCGGCCACGGGCCCGCGTCGCGCGACGTCGAGCGCGACCTCGCGACCACGCGCGACTACCTCGCCTACCTGCGCGACGCGATGGGGCGTGCGGCGCGCGACCTCGAGCCGTTCGACGACGCATACGCGAAGACCGACTGGACGCGTTTTCGCGGACTGCCGGCGTTCGAGCCGGCCAACCGCATCAACGCGTGGGGTACGTACCTCAGGATGGAGCAGGAAGCCCTCACCGCCGGGAGCCCGTGATGTCCGACGTCCCGATGATCGGCGATCCGGTCCTCGCGGTCGCGGTTCGCGCCGCGCGGCGCGCCGCGTCCGTGGTCGTCGATGCCGCGCGCGACCTCAAGCGCCTGCCGACGTTCTCGAAGGAGCACCTCGAGATCGCGAGCTCCGCCGGGGATGAGGCGCGCAGCGCGATCGTCGCCACGATCGGCGCCGCGTTCCCCGATCACGAGATCCTCGCGCGCGACGGCGAGAAGACCGAGCCGGACGTACCGTCGCCGTACAAGTGGATCGTCGACCCGATCGACGGCGGCGCGAACTTCGCGCACGGGTATCCACATTACGCGGTCACCATCGCGTTGACGCACGGGTCTGAGGTCACGCACGCGGCGGTGCTCGACCCGCTGCACGACGAGCTGTTCACCGCGGTGCGCGGCAAGGGCGCGCAACTCAACGGGGCGCCGATCCGCGTCTCGGCGTGCACGCGGCTCGAGGAAGCGCTCGTCGGCACCGTGTTCCCGGCGCGCGGCAGCGGAAAGATGGCGTCGTACCTGCCGTTGATGAACGCGGTGATGAAGCGCTGCGCCGGGCTGCGGCGCGCCGGCGCCTCGTCGCTCGACCTCGCCTACCTCGCCGCCGGGCGCCTCGACGGGTTCTTCGTGACGAGCCTCAGGGCCGGCGACATCGCCGCAGGCGCGCTGATCGTCAAGGAAGCGGGCGGGCGCGTCGGCGACTTCGCCGGCGGCGTCGAGTTCCTGCGCACGAGCGAGGTCATCGCGTCGGCGCCGGGATTGTTCACCCCGCTGCGCGAGGCGATCGCCGCAGCGCGCGCGTAGCCTGTGGGTTCAGGCGAGACGCTGGAACCAGAGGACCGAGAGCGATCCGGCGAGCACGGTCAGCACCGCCGCCACGGCGACGAACAGCGCGGCGATCTCGGTGTGCGTACGCTCGAACACGTACTGCGCGTTGAGCGCTTCGTAGACCTTGACGAGGTCGTTCGCCGACTTCGCATGGTAGTAGTTGGCCTTGGTGACGTCGGCGATGCCCTTGAGCGCCTCCTCGTCGAAGCGCATGTAGATCGACCAGCCGTCGAAGCTGACCGGCGCGCCTTCCGAGGTGCCGAAGCCGACGGTGTAGACGCGCACGCCGCGCTCGGCCGCCATGCGCGCCGCGTCGATCGGATCGGGGCCGGTCGTGCGGCGCCCGTCGGTCAGCAGGATGATCGCCGCGCTCTTGTGCGAGCCGGCGGGCACCGGCTGGAATGCCTTCTTCGCCGGCGCGGGCTTGGTGTCGAGCGATTTTCCCTGCGACTGCTCGAACGCGCGCGCCATGCCGCCCGGCACGTTCGCGGCCGTCAGCTCCTCGGCCTGCTCGGGGAAGATCGTCTGGAGCGAGGTCAGGATGCCGCTCCCGATCGCCGTATGTCGCTGCAGCTCGAGTCGCTCGATCGCGGCGACGAGCTCGTCGCGGTTGCGCGTCGGCGGCTGCACGACCGCGGCGGAGCCGGCGAACGAGACCAGCGCGACGCGCACGTCGTTCGGCTGCGCCTGCACGAACTGCTTCGCGGCCGCCTGCGCGGCGGCGATGCGCGACGGCTCGATGTCGTTCGCCCGCATCGACAGCGAGACGTCGATCGCGAGCACGATCGTCCGGTGGTCGGACGGCAACGTGATGCGTGCGCCGGGTCGCGCGGCGGCGACGATCAGCGCCGTGATCGCGATCAGCAGGAGGACCGGGGGAACGTGGCGTCGCCAGCCGGGCGCGCGGCCGAGCGCCTCGCGCACGACGGCCAGGCTGGCGTAGCGCAGCGCGATCTTCTTGCGCCGGCGCTTGAGCCACAGGTACGCGGCGACGAGCCCCGGCACCGCCAGGAGCAGCCACAGCGCCATCGGCCACTCGAACGACATCGTGCAAGCCTCGCGTGGGCCGCGCGCCTTCCGAGGCGCCGGCTTCGGACATCAATGTACCACCGGCGGCGCAGGGCCGCCTACGGCGCCATCGTGTCGACGACCGCCTGCGGGATCTCGATCCCGGCACGCTCGGCCTGTGCGGCGAGCGCGTCGCGCCGCGCTCCGGGCAGGCGCACGCCCTCGTCCCGCAGGATCTCGGCGATCAGCGCCTCGACGCGCGCGAAATAGGTGTCGCCGCCGGCGAGCGCGCCGGGATCGACGACGAGGAACGCCTGACCGAGCCGCGGCCGGTTGCCTTCGTCGACGAAGAACGAGCTCGCCTCGAAGCCGATCGACGCGCCGGTGAGCGCGGTCACCAGCAACTCGACGACGAGCGCGAGCATCGCGCCCTTGGCGCCGCCCATCGGCAACATCGAGCCGTCGAGACCCGCCTGCGGGTCGGTCGTCGGCTTGCCGTCGCGGTCGAGCGCCCAGCCTTCGGGAATGGTCCGACCCTCGCGGGCGGCGACCATCAGCTTGCCGCGCGCGACCTCGGACAGCGACAGGTCGATGACCAGCGGCGGCGCCGCGCGGCGCGGGAACGCCGCGGCGATCGGGTTGGTGCCGAACACCGGATGCTTGCCGCCTGCCGCGGGCATCGCCGATGGCGAATTGCCCATCGCGATCCCGACCATGCCGGCCTCGGCGACGGGTCGCAGATGCCACGCTGCGACACCGAAGTGATGGCTGTTGGTGACCGCGGCGAGCGCGACGCCGTGGGTGCGCGCGCGGCGGATCGCCTCGCCGACCGCGAAGGCACAAGCCGGGAACGCCAGTCCGCAGCCCGCGTCGACGAGCACGGCACCGCCGCGCTCGTGCGCGATGCGCGGCACCGCGGTACCGTCGGCGCGCCCGTTGCGCAGGTGCGCCGCGTATTGCGCGATGCGCGAAACACCGTGCGACGCGAGCCCCTGCGCGTCGGCGTCGACCAGCGCCTGCGCGGTGGTCGACGCCATCGTCGCATTGGCACCGGCGCGCGTGAGCGCATCGGTCGCAAGCGCGCGCAATGACTCGGGCGTGTAGCGCGGCACCTAGCGCAGCGCCAGCGCGGCGAGCACGCGCTCCGCGATCATCGTCGACACGCGCGCGTTCGCCTCCTGCGTGAGGCCTGCGACGTGGGGGGTGAGCAGGAGGTTGGGCGCTCCGGCAAGCGGCGATCCGGCCGGCAACGGCTCGGCATCGAACACGTCGAGCGCCGCGCCCCCGAGCTGCCCGCTCGCGAGCGCCGCCGCGACGGCCGCCTCGTCGACGACGCCGCCGCGCGCTGTGTTGACGAGGATCGCGCCGCGCTTCATCGCCGCGAGACGGCGGGCGTCGATCAGGTTGCGGGTTGTGGTGACCAACGGAACGTGGAGCGTGACGACGTCGGCGTCGGCCAGCAATGCGTCGAGATCGCGCGGCTCGACCTGCTCGTCGCGCCATGCCGGCGCGTTCGGCGGCAACGCGACGTCATGCCCGATCGCGCTCATGCCAAGCGCGCGACCCATCCGCGCGGCACGGCGCCCGATGTCGCCGAACCCGATCACGCCGAGCGTCTTGCCGGCGATCTCGCGCCCCGACGAAAGCGCGGTGCGCGGCCAGCGTCCTGCCGCGACCTCGTCGGTCGACCGGAGCACGCCGCGCAGCAGCAGCATCGCGGAGGCGATCACGTACTCGGCGACCGCCTGCGCATTGGCGCCGGTCGCCGGGATCACCGCGATGCCGCGCGCCTCGCAGGCCGGCACGTCGATGTTGTCGAGGCCCACGCCGAGCCGGCCGACGACGCGCAGCTTGCGCGCCCCGTCGAGCAGCGCCCCGCGCACCTGCGTACGGTTGCGCACGACCAGCGCGTCGGCGTTCGCCGCTTCCGCGGCCAGCGCGTCGGGTCGGTCGACGAGATCGGGGAGGTAGCGCGTGTCGTGCGCCGCGGCGAGCGACGCGACGGCGCCCGCGTCCATGAACTCGGTGACGACGATGCGCAAGCGGTCAGGTCGCGAACAGCTTGTCCGGATCGCCGAACGCCTTGAACTCGAGCGCGTTGCCGAACGGGTCGAGGAAGAACATCGTCGCCTGCTCGCCCGGCTCGCCCTTGAAGCGGACGTACGGCTCGATCACGAACCTGACGCCGCCGGCCTTGAAGCGCTCGGCGAGCTTCTCCCAGGTCGCGAGGTCGACGACGACGCCGAAGTGGCGGACCGGCACGTTCTGGCCGTCGACGAGGCTCGTCGCATCGGTCATGGCGTGCTCACCGACCTTGTGAGCCACGATCTGGTGCCCGAAGAAGTCGAAGTCGACCCAGTCCTCGGAGCTGCGGCCTTCCGGGCAGCCGAGGAAGGCGCCGTAGAAGCGGCGGGCCGCCGCGAGGTCGGTGACCGGGAACGCGAGGTGAAAGCGCGGATACGGCGTCGTCGGAAGGTGCATCGCCAGTCCTATTGCCAGGGGAGCTTGTCGAGATCCACGTTGCCGCCGCTCAGGATCACGCCGATGCGCTTGCCTTGGGCCGGGAAGCGCTCCTCGAGCAGGCACGCGAGCGGGACGGCGGCCGACGCCTCGACGACGATCTTCGCGCGCTCCCACAGCATGCGCATCGCCCGCACGATCGCCTCCTCGCTGCAGGTCTCGACCGCGTCGACGTTCGCGCGGATCGCGCCGAGCGTGCGGGCGCTGAGCGGCGTGCGGAGCCCGTCGGCGATCGTGAGCGTCATGCCGGAGGGCAGCGGCTCCACGCGTCCGCTGCGAAAGCTCTTCGCGGCATCGCCCGCGTTCACCGGCTCCGCGCCCCAGACGAGCGTCGTCGGCCGCATGCCCTTGACCGCGATCGACGTGCCCGAGCACAGTCCGCCGCCGCCGATCGGCGCCATCACGACGTCGAGATCCGTGACGTCCTCGATCAGCTCGAGCGCGGCGGTGCCCTGCCCCGCGATCACGTCGGCATTGTCGAACGGATGGATCATCGTCGCGCCGGTCTCGCGCTCGACCTCGGCGCAGACGGCCGCCCGCGACGCGGCGTCCATGCCCGAGTAGCGCACGGTCGCGCCGAAGCGCTTGACGTTCGCCTGCTTCACGCGCGCGGACGTCTCGGGCATCACGACCCACGACGGGATCCCGCGGCGCGCGGCGGCGTAGGCGATCGCGGCGCCGTGGTTGCCCGACGAATGGGTCAGCACGCCGCGGCGCGCGACCGCGTCGGAAAGCGAGAACACGGCGTTGCTCGCCCCGCGCGCCTTGAACGCGCCGATCCGCTGGAAGTTCTCGCACTTGAAGACGAGCGTCGCGCCGATCTCCGCGTCGATCGCAGCGCACGTGACCACCGGCGTGCGGTGGACGTGGGGCTTGACGCGCGCGTGCGCGGCCCGGATCGCGACGAGGTCGGGCAGCGCGAGGGACGGGTCGAGGCGGTCGTTCATGCGCGAAATTATGTCACGTGGCCGAAAACCCGCCGTCGACGTACAGCATCGACCCGGTGATCATCGCGCCGGCATCGCTCGCGAGCAGCAGCGTCACGCCGTGGAAGTCGTCGGGATGGCCATTGCGGCCGATCATCGTGCGGCCGGCCATCGCCGCGACACGCGCGGGGTCCTTCGACGCTTCCGCCGTGAGCGGCGTGATGACAAACCCCGGCATCAGCGCGTTGCAGGTGACCCCCTTGGACGACCAGCGCTCGGCCGTCGAGCGCGTGAGCGAGACGATCGCTCCTTTCGACGCGCCGTACGCGCCGCTGTGGCCGAACGCGCGCACCGCCTGCTGCGATGCGACGTTCACGATGCGCCCCCAGCCGCGCGCCGCCATCGCTGGCGCAAGGCCGCGCGTCAGCAGGAACGGTCCCGTCACGTTGGCCGCCATCGTCGCGTCCCAGTCGTCGTCGCTCAGCGTCTCGAACGGCACGCGAAGGTTGACGCCGGCGGCGTTCACGAGGATGTCGACGTGGCGGCGCGCGTCGCGCAGGCGGGCGAGCAGCGCGGCGACCGACGCCCGGTCGGCGACGTCGACGGCTTCCGCCGAGGCGCGCCAGCCCGACGACGTCATCGCCCGGACCGTGAGCTCGAGCGCGTCCTGGCGGCGCGCCGCGAGCAGGACGTGCGCACCGGCGCCGGCAAGCGCCTCCGCCATCGCGCGCCCGATGCCCGAGCTGCCGCCGGTCACCAGCGCGGTTCGGCCGGACAGGTCGAACAGCTTCGCGAAGCGCGCGTCGAGCGGCATCGCCGCCTCGCTCAGGCGCTCTCGTACAGGCGCGTGAGCACGAACTCGCGGTGGCCGAGCGCTTCGGCCGCGGTGTAGCGGCCGTTGGCCGTGCGGAACATCATGTCGATCAGCTTGTCGCCCGCCTGGTCCATCGTGATCTCGCGCTGGAGCAGTCCCGACGTGTCGACGTCGATGTGCTCGCTCATCAGGCGCACGGTGCGCGGGTTCGCGCAGATCTTGATGACCGGCAGGATCGGGTTGCCGATCACGTTGCCCTGCCCGGTCGGGAAGAAGTGCACGGCGAATCCCGACGCGGCGCAAAGCGTCACCATCTCGGCGGCCGCCGAGCTCGAGTCCATGAACCACAGGCCCTTGTGCGTCGGCATCTCGGCCTTGTCGAGCACGCCGTCGACGACGCACTTGCGGCCGATCTTCTGGATGTTGCCGAGCGCCTTCTCCTCGATCGTCGTGAGGCCGCCGGCGATGTTGCCCTTGGTCGGCTGCGAATCCGACAGGTCGGAGGTCTTGTGACGCTCGATGATCTTCTGGTAGCGGTCGAACACGCGCATGAAGTCGGCGCGGACCTTGTCGTCGCGGCAGCGCGCGGCAACGATCTGCTCGCCGCCGGTCAGCTCGGTCGTCTCGCCGAACACGAGCGTACAGCCGGCCGCGTAGAGCTTGTCGAATGCGTCGCCGACCGTCGGGTTCGCGCCGCAGCCCGACGTCGTGTCGGACTCCCCGCACTTGGTCGACACCCACAGGTCCTTGAGGTCGCACTCGACGCGGTGCTTCTCGGTCGCCCACTGCAGGTACTCGCGCGCGGCCTTCGACGCCTGCATGATCGTCGCATGGTCGCCGTGCCCCTCGATGCCGAACCCCGCCACCGGCTTGCCGGTGGTCGCGATGCCATCGACGACCTTCTTGGTCCAGCCGTCCTCGATGCCGATCACGACGACCGCTGCGACGTTCGGATTGCAGCCGGCGCCGATCAGCGTGCGGAAGTGCAGGTCGAGGTCGGCACCGAACTGCAGGCGACCGTAGGGATGCGGGATCGCCATCGCACCCTTGACGTTGTTGGCGACGGCCTCGGCGGCCGCGTTCGACAGGTCGTCGACCGGCAGCACGATCACGTGGTTGCGCACGCCGACGCGGCCGTTCTCGCGCTTGTAGCCCCAGAATGAGTTTTTCATCGATTCGATCCGTCGAATTGAGCGCGGGAGAACGGCGTCGGCAGGAAACGACGCATCGACGCGTCGCCCGCGAGCGGTTGAGCGCCGCGAAGCGTGCGCTCGAACCGACTTGCGGGCGCGCGCCCGGCGCGACATGCCGGTGAGCGGGAGGTAGAGCGTCCCACTTGGCTCACCATCTCTTCGTCTTGATGTTGTGGACGTGCGCGTGCTCGCCCTTGCGGATCGGCTGCACGACCTTGCCGATGTCGACGCCGTACTTGATCACCGTGTCGCCGACCGAGAGGTCCTTGAGCGCGACCTTGTGCCCGATCGGGATGTCCTGCCGGCACTCGAGCTCGATCGTCCGGTCCTCGTCGAGGACGAGGCCGGTGAGCGTGGTGCCGGCCTTCAGGTTCTCGACCACGACGACGGCGACCGAGTCGTTCGGGTCGTGAAGCACGCAATGGATCATGGGGGCTCCGGCGGAAGGCGGCGGCGCGGCGGACGGTCGACCGCGCCGGAAAGGCGTGATCGTAGCGCCCGCGCATCCGGAAGGTCAACTATATCATCTATATCATTTGCATCACTTCGGTGCCGAGGCTAGACTCGGGGCGCCATGAGCGACGTCCAGACGGTCCCGGTGTCCGCCCCGCTCTACCGCGAGCTCGAGCGCAACATGCGCGACGCGCTCGAGAGCGGCGAATGGAAGCCCGGCGATGCCATTCCGGCCGAACGGCGACTGGCCGAGCGCTACGGCGTGTCGATCGGCACGGTGCGCAAGGCGATCGACGCGCTCGTCGACGCGAACCTCCTGATCCGCCAGCAGGGCCGCGGCACGTTCGTCGCGACGCACACGCGCGACCGCCTGCTCTACTACTTCTTTCACGTCGTCCCCGAGGGCGGCGCGAAGGAATACCCGGACGTGCGCCTGGTCGCGTTCGCGCGCGGCAAGGCGGACCGCGTCGAGGCCGAGAAGCTCGCGATCGCGCTGGCCGATCCGGTCATCCGCATCCGCAACCTGCTGCACCTCGGCGGCGAGCCGATCATCGTCGACGACCTGTCGCTGTCCGCAGCGCGCTTCCCGGGGCTCACCGAGAAGCAGTTCCGCGAGCGGCCATCGACGATCTACCACCTCTACCAGGACGTGTTCGGCATCACGGTCGCGCGCTCGAGCGAGCGGCTGCGCGCCAGCGTCGCCGACGCCGACGCGGCGTCGTTGCTGGGCGTGCCGCGCGGCGCGCCGCTGCTGACGATCCGCCGTGTCGCGCTCGGGCTCGCCGGCGAGCCGGTCGAATGGCGCGTCTCGCGCGTCAACACCGCCCGCCACGAGTACTACGCCGAGATCGGCTAGCTTGCGGGTCAGGCTTCAGCCCGACCCACAGCATTCAGTCCCACTCGAACGAAGGCTGCACGACCGGCGAGAAGCTCCGCCGGTGCGCCGGGCACGGCCCGTGCAGCGCGAGCGCCGCGAGGTGCTCGGGCGTCGCATAGCCCTTGTGGCGCGCGAAGCCGTACGCCGGGTACTCGCGGTCGAGCTCACGGAGCATCGCGTCGCGAGCAGTCTTCGCGAGGATCGACGCCGCCGAGATCGAAGGCACGGACGCATCGCCCCTGACGATCGCGCGCACACGGAACGCGACGTTCGGACAGCGGTTGCCGTCGACCAGCACCTCCTCGGGCAGCACCGCGAGCGCCTCGATGGCGCGCCGCATCGCCAGCATCGACGCCTGCAGGATATTGAGCGAGTCGATCTCGTCGACCGCGGCGAGCGCGACGGCGAACGCCGTCGCACGCTCGCGGATGCGCTTCGCCAGCACCTCGCGCCGCTCGGGTGCGAGCACCTTCGAGTCGGCGAGGCCCCGGATCGGCCGCGCCGGGTCGAGGATGACCGCCGCGGCGACGACCGGACCGGCAAGCGGCCCGCGGCCGGCCTCGTCAACGCCGGCGTACACGAGGATGGTCGTCCTGGACGTCATGCCGTCGCGAGCCCGAGCTCCTGGGCAACCGCCTCAGCCGCGAGCGCACCGGTGTCGACCGCGAGGTCGTGCGCGAACCCTGCGAACACCGCCTCGATCGCGTGCCGCGCGACGGTGTCGTCGAACAGGTTGAGCGCCGCCTGCGCGAGGTTCTCGGGGGTCGCGTCCTCCTGCATCAGCTCGGGCACGACGAAGCGTCCGGCGAGCACGTTCGGCAGGCCGACGTACGGCAGCAGCAGCTTGGGCCGCACGATGCGCGCGGTGATCGCGCTCATGCGGTAGAACACGACGTGCGGGCAGCGCGCGAGCGCCGCCTCGAGCGTCGCGGTGCCCGAGGCCACCAGTCCTACGTCGGCCGCCCGCAGCGCGTCGCTCGCATGTCCGTACATGAGCGTGAAGGGTAGCGCATCCGCGCCCTCGCGCCACACCGCGACCTCGAACGCCTCGCGCGTCGCGCGCGAGACCAGCGGCACGAGGAAGCGCGCGTCGGGCCGCGCGTGCGCGATGCGCTTGGCCGCGCCGATCACCAGCGACGCGTGCATCTCGAGCTCGCCCAGCCGGCTGCCGGGGAGCAGCGCGAACACCGGCGTCGCGAGGCCGATGCGCAGCCGCTCGCGCATCGTGCGCCGGCTCCAGTCGGAGGCGGCGTGGGCGGCCATCGGATGGCCGACGTACGTGACCGGGATGCCCGCCTCGCGGTAGAGCGCTGTCTCGAACGGGAACAGCGCGAGCATGCGGTCGACGGCGCGTCCGATCGTGCCGAGCCGCTCGCGCCGCCACGCCCACACCGACGGGCTCACGAAGTGGATCGTGCGCACGCCGCGGCGCTTGAGCTTGCGCTCGAGCCCCAGGTTGAAGTCGGGCGCGTCGATGCCGATGAACAGCGGCACGCGCTCGGCGACGAGCCTCGCGGTCAGTCCGCGCCTGATCGCGACCAGGGCCGGCAGGTGACGCACGACCTCGACGAGCCCGCGCACCGCGAGCTTCTCGCTCGGTACCCAGACGTCGCAGCCGGCCGCCGCCATTTTCGGCCCCGCGATGCCGGCGAAACGCACGTGCGGAAGCCGCTGGCGCACCGCCTCGATCAGCGTGGCGCCGAGCGCGTCGCCCGACGCCTCGCCGGCGACGATGCCGACGGTGACCGGCGCTGCCCCTCCCGCAGCGTCTTGCATGGAGTCGCCCCGCTACCGCACGATGCCGCGTCCGGCCACCGCGAGGAACGACGCGAGCGCCGCGAGCACGGGGTCGCCGGCCGCATCGCGCTCGAGCTTCGCGCGAGCGTCCTCGAGCGACAGCCCTTCGCGGTAGAGCGTCTTGTACGCGCGGCGCACCGCGAGAATCTGCTCGGACGTGAAGCCGCGCCGGCGCAGGCCCTCGCTGTTGGTGCCCTTGGGCTCGGCCGGGTAGCCCTGCACGATCGTGTAGGGCGGCACGTCCTGCAGCACGATCGCGCCGGCGGCGAGCATCGCGTGCTCGCCGACGCGGCAGAACTGGTGGACGCCGGAGAAGGCGCCGAGCACGGCCCAGTCGCCGACCTGCACGTGGCCCGCGACCTGCGCGTTGTTCGACCACGTCGTCTGGTCGCCGATCACGCAATCGTGCGCGACGTGCGTGTAGGCCAGGAACCAGTTGCCGTTCCCGATCCGCGTGTCGGCGCGGTCCTGCGCGGTCCCGGCGTGGATCGACACGTACTCGCGGATCACGTTCTCGTCGCCGATCGTCGTGGTCACCGGCTCGCCACCGTACTTGCGGTCCTGCGAGATGAGCCCGATCGACGCGAACGGGAAGATCCGGTTGCGCCGGCCGAGCGTCGTGTGCCCGTCGACGACGACGTGCGGGCCGAGCGTCGTGCCGGCGCCGATGCGAACCTGCGGACCGACGACCGTGTACGGCCCGACCTCGACGTCGGCGTCGAGCTCGGCCTTCGGGTCGACCAGCGCGGTCGCGTGGATGCGGGCCATCTAGAGCGCCAACGGGCCCTAACCGCCCGTAAACGTCCGCAATGCCGAGAGCAGCGTCGCCTCGCACGCGACCTGGCCGTCGACGGTTGCGCGCACCGCCCAGCGGCCGATGTCGCGCATGCCTTTCAGGAACGTCGCCTCGAGGACCAGCACGTCCCCCGGCACGACCTGCCGCTTGAAGCGCGCGTCGTCGATGCCGGCGAACATGAAGAGCTTCTTGCCACCCATCGTGGTCGGGTCGCCGCGGTAGGCGACGATCGCGCAGGACTGCGCGAGTGCCTCGACGATCAGCACGCCCGGCATCACCGGGAAGTGCGGGAAGTGCCCCGGGAAGTACGGCTCGTTGATCGTGACGTTCTTGACCGCCTTGATGCGCACGCCGGGCTCGAGCTCGAGCACGCGGTCGACGAGCAGCATCGGGTACCGGTGCGGCAGTGTCGCGCGGATCTCATGGATGTCGAGCGTTTGCATCGCTTCCCCTGGTCAACGTTCGCCGCCGTCGCGCCCGCGCAGCGCCCGCTCGAGCGCGGCGACGCGCGCTGCGAGCTCGTCGAGGTGGCGCAGGCGCACGGAAGTCCGCGCCCAGGCTCCGAACGTCTGCAGCGGGTAGGCGCCGCTGTAAACGCCCGGCTTCTCGATCGATGCCATCACGGTCGCCATCCCGCCGAGCGTCGTGCCGTCCGCGATCGAAAGGTGCCCGGAGATGTTCGCAGCCCCCCCGATGCGGCAGCGCTTGCCGATGCGCGTCGACCCGGCGATGCCCGTGCAGCCGGCGATCGCGGTTCCGTCCCCGATCACGCAGTTGTGCCCGATCTGGATCAGGTTGTCGAGCTTGACGTCGTCGCCGATCACGGTGTCGTCGATCGCGCCGCGGTCGATCGTCGTGTTCGCGCCGATCTCGACGCGATCGCCGACGACTACGCGCCCGACCTGCGGCACGCGCAACCACCGGCCCTGGTCCTCGGCTAGCCCGAAGCCGTCGGCGCCGATCACGGCGCCCGAATAGACGATCACATCGACGCCGATCGCGCATCCATCGTAGATGACGACACGCGCGTCGATGCGGGTCCGCGCGCCGATGCGCACGTCGCGGCCGATCGCCGCGCCTGCGCCGATCACCGCGCCCTCGCCGATCACGGCGCCGGCGGCGACGGTCGCGTGCGGGCCCACCGCGACGCCGGTCGCGATCGTGGCGCCCGGGTCGACGACCGCCGTTGGATGCACGCCCGACATCGGCGTCGCAGGCGGGTGCAGCAGCGTCGCGACGCGCGCGTACGCTAGATAAGGCGTCGGCGTGACCAGCTTGGGCAGCGGCGTACGGGCAGCGTCGCCGGGGCCGACGATGACGGCGGACGCGCGCGTGGATACCAACTGCGAGGCGTACTTGGGGTTGGCGAGGAACGCGATCGCGCCGGGGCTTGCGCGCTCGAGCGTCGCCACTCGCGTCACGCGGACCGCGCCGTCGCCGTCGAGCGTCGCGCCGCTTTTTGCTGCCAGTTCGGCGAGCGTGTAGCCCGGGCCGCCCGCGTCGTTTTGCGCCATGGCGGCCGCGGGCTTCGTCGCGCCGCGCTACTTGTCCGCCAGCGCCTTGATCACCTTGTCGGTGATGTCGATGCGCTGGCTCGCGTAGACGACGGGATCCTGCAGGATCAGGTCGAACTTCTCGGCCTCGGCGATTTGCTGGATCACCTTGTTGGCGCGCTCCTGCAGCTGCGCCAGCTCCTCGTTGCGCCGCAGGTTCAGGTCCTCGCGGAACTCGCGCTGCGCGCGCTGCAGGTCGCGCGACAGGTTGGCGAGGTCGCGCTCCTTGTTGCGTCGATCGGCCTCGGGCATCGTCGCGCCGTCCTTGTCGAGCGCCGCCTGCAGGTCGCGCACCTGCTTGGTGAGCTTCTGCACCTCGGCATCGCGCGTCGCGAACTCCTTCTCGAGCTTCTGCTGCGCGCGCTTCGCCGGCGCGGCCTCGCGGAACAGGCGCTCGGTGTTGACGAAGCCGATCTTGGTCGTCGTCACCGCCTGCGCGGACGCGGCGGACGCGGACAGCGCCACGAGCGCGGCGACGGCGAAAGTTGCGATGCGTTTCACGAAGGTCTCCTGCGGCCGCAGCGCCAGTCTAGAACACCGAGCCGACCTGGAACTGGAACTTCTGGATCTTGTCGCCGGGCTTCTCGTTGAGCGGAACCGCGTAGCTGAACTTGAGCGGGCCGAGCGGCGAGTTCCACGCGAGGCCCACGCCCATCGAGTAGCGGAACGACTCGAAGTCGGGCTGCAGGCCGTTGAGGTAGACCTGGCCCAGGTCCGCGAACGCGGACAGGCGCACGGCCTGCTGGCCGGCCAGGATCGGGTAGAACAGCTCGGCGTTGCCCACGATCTTGCGCTTGCCTCCCAGCACGTTGCCGAACGTGTCGCGCGGGCCGAGCGAGCTCGTTTCGAAGCCGCGCACCGATCCGACGCCGCCGGCGTAGAACGCCTTGAAGAACGGCAGCGGCTTGCCCGAGTAGCCGTCCCCGTAGCCCAGCTCGCCGCGCAGCATCAGCACGAAGGGTGACCATACCGGCCAGAACCACTGGTGGATGTACTGCGCCTTGTAGTAGGCGAGGTCGCCGAACGGCAGCCCGAGCTCGATGAACAGGCTCTGCAGCCGCCCCTGGTTAGGATAGAGAATGTCGTCGCGCGTGTCACGCGCCCAGCCCATCGTCAGGATGAACGCGTCGGTGGTCGCGCCGAACTTGTCGACGAAGTCGATGTACAACGGCGGGCTGTCCTGGAAGAGCGAGAGCTTGGTATGGTCGTAGCGGAAGCCGACGTTGATCGAGTCCGTCTCGGTGATCGGCACCGAGAAACCGATCGCGGCGCCGATCGTGTCGGACGCGTACTGCGAGACCGCCAGCGACGTCGGATCGAGCTTGCGCACGTAGGCCTCGAGCGTCCGCGACACGCCGTCGACGGTCC
>DATBSV010000206.1:0-8807 GCA_036559685.1 Casimicrobiaceae bacterium | reverse complement strand
GCGCATCGTCGTCGAGTTCCAGAACGACGCGCTCGCGCATTTCTTCTACACGGCCGACCCGGACGAGGCCGCGATGCTCGACGCGGGCGTGATCGTGCCGGGCTGGCGGCGCACCGGGTTCGAATTCAAGGCGTGGGACCGCTTCGATGTCAACGGCATCTCGTCGTGCCGGTTCTTCACCAACCGCAACGGCGTGTACTCGCACTTCTATTCGATCAACGGCATCGAGTGCGGGATCCTGCTCGCCGACCCGCTGTGGCGCTTCGAGACCAACGCGTTCCGCGCCGACCCGCCAAGCGGCGCCGAGGACTGCCCGCCCAATCGCATGCGCGTGACGCGCATCTACAACCGCCTGGCCGGCGGCGCGCCGAACCACCGCTTCGTCACGAGCGGCAGCGAGGCCGCGCACATGGTCGACGAGAACTGGCTCGTCGAGGGCTCGGTGTTCTGCACGCCGCCGTAAGGGCGTCAGGCTGAAGCCTGACCCCCAAGGACGTCGCCGGGATGAGCTTGTGGGTCGGGCTTCAGCCCGACGATGTTCGCGGGATGACGACGACGCCATGGTCGGCAAGCGCAACGCCGACCTCGGCGCCCACCGCGTGCGGATTCGCGACGTCGAGCGACACGGCGAAGAGCTCGCCGATGTCGGTGTCGAGCGTGTACTCGACGCTGCCCCCGAGATACGTGGCCTTGCGAACGGTGCCGCGGACGAGGCCCTCGTCCGGCGCGCGCAGCAGGATCGACTCGGGCCGGATCGAGACTTCGACCTCCCCGTCGGGCTGGTCGCGATGCGGCATCGCGACCGTCGCGCGGCCGAGGCGCACGTCGGCGAGGCCGTCGGCACGGCGCGCGAGCATGCCGCGAATGCGGTTCGCGTCGCCCATGAAGCCGGCGACGAACGCGTCGCGCGGGCGCTCGTAGAGCTCGCGCGGCGCGGCTTCCTGCGCGATCACGCCGCGGTTCATGACGACGATGCGGTCGGACACGGCCATCGCCTCGGCCTGGTCGTGCGTGACGTACACGACCGTGAGCCCGAGCCGCTGCTGGAGCTCGCGGATCTCCTCGCGCATCTGGCGGCGCAGCCGCGCGTCGAGGTTCGAGAGCGGCTCATCGAACAGGAGCACAGCGGGCTCGAGCACCAGCGCGCGCGCGACCGCGACGCGCTGCTGCTGACCGCCGGACAGCTCGGAGGGAAGGCGGTCGTCGTAGCCTTCGAGGCCGACCGTGGCGAGTGCTTCGCGCGCGCGGCCGTCGGCCTCGGCCGGCTTGCGGCCCGACACGACGAGGCCGTAGCGTGTGTTCTCGAGCACCGTCATGTGCGGGAACAGCGCGTAGCTCTGGAACACCATCGACACGTCGCGCTCGGCGGCGCCGACCTCGGTCACGTCGCGCCCCCCGATCAGGATGCGCCCCGACGTCGGCAGCTCGAGCCCGGCGACCAGACGCAGCATCGTCGTCTTGCCGCAACCCGAGGGCCCGAGCAACGTGCAGAGCGTCGACGCCGCGACGTCGACGCTGACATCGTTCACCGCGACGACGTCGCCGTAGCGCTTGACCACGTTGCGTAGCGCGATCGAGGCCGCCTTCACGCGGTGCTCCCGATCGTTCCTACGCCGGGCCGTACGACGGGCGCCCGGCGCCCGAGCCGACGCTCGCCGACCAGCGCCTGGATCAGCGCGATCGCCGCGGTCATCAGCACGATCAGCACGGTGCAATACGCGAGCGCGACGCCGTAGTCGCCATTCACGACGCGATTGATGATGTAAGTCGTCGCCCACTCGTACTCGGCGGACACGAGGAAGATCACCGCGGAGACGGTCGTCACCGCGCGGACGAACGAGTAGACGAGCGCGGCGACCACCGCGGGCTTGAGCAGCGGCAGCAGGATCGTGCGCAGCGTCGTCGCGCCGCGCGCGCCGAGCGTCGTCGACGCCTCGTCCAGGCTGCGGTCGACCTGCGCCATCGCCGCCATTCCGGCACGCACGCCGACCGGCATGTTGCGGAACACGTTGCAGACGACGAGAATGATCGCGGTGCCGGTGATCTCGATCGGCGGCACGTTGAACGCGAGGATGTACGAGACGCCGATGACGGTGCCGGGGATCGCGAAGCTCAGCATCGTGCCGAACTCGAACGTGGAGCGACCGGCGAAGTCGTGGCGCGTCAGGAGCCACGCGGCGAGGATGCCCATTCCCGCGGTGAGCGGCGCGGCGATCGCCGACAGGTTGACGGTGGTCCAGAACGAGTTCCACGCGGCGCCGGCCCAGATCATGCCCGCCGGCCCCCACTCGAGGCCGAACGCCTTGACGTAGTGCTTGAGCGTCGGCGTGTAGTCGCGGCCCCAGGTCTCGACGAAGCCGCCGGCCAGCGCCATCGCGTAGATGACGAGCGTCAGCACGACCCAGGGCAGGACGACGGCGTAGCAAATCCGCCGCACGTTGTCTGGCAGCGGCGCCGGCAGGCCCGATTCGCCCTTGCCGGTCATCGAGGCATAGCCGCGGCGGCCGAGCGCGTAGCGTTGACCGACGAAAGCTACTAGCGCAAAGCCGAGCAGCACCAGGCCCAGTGTCGCGGCGCGTCCCTGGTCGAGCTGCGCGCCGACGACCGAGAAGAACACTTCGGTCGACAGCACGCCGAAGTTGCCGCCGAGCACGATCGGGTTGCCGAAGTCGGCGATCGATTCGATGAAGCTGATGAGGAACGCGTTGGCGAGCCCCGGGCGCATCAGCGGCAGCGACACGGTCGCGAACGTCGTCCAGCGACCCGCGCGAAGCGTCTGCGCGGCTTCCTCCATCGAGGGCGCGACGCCCTCGACGACGCCGATCAGGACGAGGAACGCGATCGGCGTGAACGCGAATACCTGCGCGAGCAGCACCCCGGGATAGCCGTAGATCCAGCGCGTCGGGACGACGCCGAATGCCCACTCGAGGAACAGGTTGACCAGTCCCGATCGGCCGAAGAGCAGGATCAGGCCGAGGCCGATCACGAACGGCGGCGTGATGATCGGCAGCACCGAGGCGATGCGCAGCGCGCGCTTGAAAGGAAACGCGGTCCGCGTGGCGATCAGCGCGAACGCGAGCCCGAGCGCCGTGCACAGCGCCGCACACGACAGCGCGAGGAAGAGCGTGTTCCACGCGACGCCGCAGCGCGTGCCGCCGCCGAGGCAGCCGAGCCCCCAGATCTTCTCGGTGAGCACCCGCTGGCCGAACACGGCGATCGACGCCGCGCCGTCCGCATCCTGGAACGCCGAGAGCAGGATCTTGACGACCGGGAAGAACGTGAACAGCGCGACGAGCGCCGCGATGCCGACGACGCTGCCGGCGACGAAGCCGTCACCCTTGAAGGCCCCGCGCGCGGCGAGGCCGAGCGCGAACAGCGCGGCGAACGCGGCGAGGCAAAGCGCAGCGCCGAGGCCGATGCCCGGCTGCGCGAAGACGAACCCTTGGCCGAGCGTGTAGACGAAGCCGAGTGCGCCGACGCCGCAGAGGCCGTTCGCGCGCCAGCGCGTCCGGCCCATCGGGACGAGCCGCCAGCCGATCCCGAGCAGCGCGGCAACCGGCCACAGCCAGCCGCGGCCGTGCCACAGCGCCTGCACCCAGGCGGCGCCGTGGTCCTTCGACCACCAATGCTTGAGCCACGCGACCGAAACGAGCGACTCGGGCGTCGCGTACCAGGGGACCAGCGAAAAACCGAGCGATCCGATCGCGAGCCACAGCGCGACGGCGCGGCGATCGCGCGGCATCGCGTCAGCGCGGCGCGGCGTTGATCTCTTTCTCCCAGCGCTCGAGCAGCCGCTTGCGCTCGGCGGACGCGCCGTACTTCGCGAAGTCGTAATCGATGACCTTGATGTCGGTGAGCTTCGGCACCTGCGGCGGCAGCGCCACTCCGCGATGCGTCGGGATCGCGTACTCCTTGACGTCGAGGCCGATCTGCTGGCCCGCGGGCGACAGCGCGAAATCGACGAATTTGCGCGCGGCGTCGGGGTTGCGCGTGCCCTTGATGATCGCGGTCGAGCCGATCTCGTAGCCGACGCCCTCGCACGGCAGCACCGGCAGCACCGGGAAGCCGCGTGCGATTTCGTTGATCACGCCGTGCAGCACCGTGCTGCCCATCGCTGTCTCGCCGCGCGTCACCGCCGTCATCGGGCCGATGCCCGAGCGCGCGTACTGGTTCACGTTGGCGTTCAGCTTCTTCATGTAGTCGAACGCCGGCTCCTCGCCCATCACCTGCACGAGCGTGGCGAGCATCAGGTACGCGGTGCCCGACGCGTTGGGATTGCCGAGCATCACTTCGCCCTTGTACGCGGGATTCAGCAGGTCCTTCCAGCACGCCGGCACCGGCAGCTTCTTCTTCGCGACGAGCTCGGTGTTGTAGCCGATCGCGATGATGCCGCCGTACACGCCGGACACGCGGTTGCGCGAGATGTCGGTGATGCGCTGCGCCCACGGGTACAGCTGCGCGACGTTGGGCGAGCGGTACTCGTCGAGCAGGCCTTCCTCGGCCGCCTGCAGGTAGCTGTCGCCCGGCCCGGCCCACCAGACGTCGCCCTTCGGGTTCTCGCGCTCGGCCTTGATCTGCGCGAGCATCTCGCCGGTCGCCTTCTGGATCACGGCGACCTTGGTGCCGGTCGCCTTTTCGAAGCCGACCGCCATGCCCTGGCACCATGCGGTGTTGGGCGAGCTGCAGTAGAGGTTGAGCTGGCCCTGCGCGTACGCGGGCAGGGCGGCCAGCGCGGCGAGCGCTGCGGCGGCCTGGAACATGCGGCGGATCATCTTGGCTCCCGTTCGGACTAGGCCTGTCACTTGGCGATCGAACCGACCTCGCGGTCCCACCGCTCGAGCAGGCGCTTGCGCTCGGCGGAGGTGCCGTACTTCGCGAAGTCGTAGTTGATGAGCTTGACGTCGGCCGTCTTCGGCGACAGCGGCGACACCGGCGCGGCGACGTTCGACGGTAGCTGGAACTGCTTCGACTGCGCGGCAAGCGCCTGCGCCTTCGGCGTGAGCGCCCAGTCGTAGAACTTCCTCGCGTTGTCGAGGTTGCGCGCGCCCTTGACGATCGACATCGAGCCGATCTCGTACCCGGTGCCTTCGCACGGCGCGACGGCCTTGACCGGGAAGCCGGCCTGGGCCTCGGTCACGACGTCGTGGATGAACGAGATCGACGCGCCGGTCTCGCCGCGCGCCGCCGCCTTGATCGGCGCGACGCCCGAGCGCGGGTACTGGTTGACGTTGGCATGCAAGGCCTTCAGGTACTTGTACGCGTCCTCCTCGCCCATCACCTGGACGAGCGATGCGATCGCGGTGTACGCGGTGCCCGACGCGTTCGGGTTCGCGATCTGCACCTCGCCCTTGTACTCGGGCTTGACGAGGTCGCGCCAGCACGCGGGCGGCGCGAGCTTCCGCTTCGCGAAGAACTCGGTGTTGTACCCGATGCCGAGGATGCCGAGGTAGAGGCCGACGGTGCGGTACTTCGACTGCTCGGCCTGGCGCTGCGCCCACGGGTGGAGCTCGGCGAGCCGCGGCGAGCGGTACTCGTCGGTCAGCCCCTGCTCGGCGGCCTGCAGGTGCGGGTCGCCGGTGCCGCCGAACCACAGGTCGAGCTTCGGGTTCGCGCGCTCGGCGGCGATCTGCGCGAACGACTCGCCCGATCCCTTCAGCGTCATCGCGACCTTGATGCCGGTGTCCTTCTCGAACTCGGTCGCGGCGAGGCTGCACCACTCGGCCTGAACCGGGCAGATCACGTTGAGCTGCGCGTGCGCCGCGGAAGCCGCGAGCGTGGCGGCGAGGGCGAAGAGGCGTAGCGCGATCCGGGTCATGGCGGCTCCTTGCGGTCGACGGGCAATGATCGGGGAAGCGCGGCGCGAAGGCAAATCGCCCGCGCTATGATCGGGCAATGGCGGCACGCATCGGCGTCGACCTCGGCGGCACCAAGATCGAAGTCCTCGCGCTCGACGCGGCGGGGCACGAGCAGTATCGCAAGCGCGTCCCGACGCCGCAGGGCGACTACGACGCGACGCTGGAAGCGATCGCGACGCTGGTGCACGAGGCCGACGACGCGCTGCATGAGCGCGCGAGCGTCGGCGTCGGAACGCCAGGATCGATCTCGCGCGCGACCGGCCTGTTGCGCGGCGCGAACTCGGTGTGCCTCAACGGCAAGCCGATCCGCGAGGACCTGTCGCGCCGCCTCGGCCGCGACGTGCGGGTGACCAACGACGCCAACTGCTTCGCGCTCTCCGAGGCCGTCGACGGCGCGGGCGCCGGCGCCGAGGTCGTGTTCGGCGTCATCCTCGGTACCGGGGTGGGCGCGGGCGTGGTCGTGCGCGGTGCGGTGCTCGACGGCCCGAACGGCATCGCCGGGGAGTGGGGCCACAACCCGTTGCCGTGGCCGCGCGACGACGAGCGCCCCGGCGCGCGGTGCTTCTGCGGGCGCAGCGGCTGCGTCGAGACGTTCCTGTCCGGCCCGGGGCTCGCGCGCGACCACCGCGCCGCGAACGGTGCCGACATCGCGCCCGAGGCGATCATCGCATCCGCACGCGCCGGCGACGCCGCGTGCGAAGCGACGCTCGCGCGCTACGAGGAGCGCCTCGCTCGTGCGCTCGCGCACGTGATCAACATCCTCGATCCGGACGTGGTCGTGCTGGGCGGCGGCCTGTCGAACCTCGACCGCCTCTACGTTTCGGTGCCGCCGCTGTGGGCGCCGTGGGTATTCAGCGACCGTGTCGACACGCAGCTCGTCCGGCACGTCCACGGCGACGCGAGCGGCGTCCGCGGGGCGGCGTGGCTGTGGCCCGGCGGGCGCGGGGAGTAAAATCCCGGTCACGATGGCGATCGACCTGTTCTCCCCGGCATTTCGCGCGGAATTCCAGTTCGCGGCGGCGGCGTTCGCGGGCGGCTTCCTGGTCGAGCGGCTGCGGCCCGCGCACGCACGCCAACCCTGGCGCGCGATCGGCTTCAACGTGGTCACCGCGATCGTATTCCTGTACCTGACGATGCTGATCGTGCCGCCGCTGTCGGACTGGGCGGAAGGGATCGCGAAGGCGCACTCGCTCAGGATCCCGATCCACTTCCCCGACGGCGTCGCCGGATCGATCCTGCAGACGATCGCGTTCTTCGTCGTGTTCGACTTCTTCTTCTACTGGTGGCATCGCGCGCAGCACCGGTTCCGCTGGCTGTGGGCGCAGCACCGCTTCCACCACCAGGACCGCTACGTCAACGTCACGACCGTCCACCGCTACCACTTCAGCGAGGAAGTGTTCCGCGTGTTCGTGATCGTCGTGCCGATGGCGGTGCTGTTCGACTTCAAGCTGCCGACGATCGCGTGGGTGTGGACCGCGTTCCTGCTGTGGGGCTACTGGATCCACATGAACCTGAAGGTGGGGCTCGGTCCGCTCGGCCGCTGGATCAGCGGCCCGCAGTTCCACCGCTACCACCACACGCCCGAGTACATGAACCTGAATTTCGCGGCGATCTTCCCGATCTGGGACCGCCTGTTCCGGACCTACCAGCACCCGGCGCGCGGCGACTTCCCGCAGGTCACCGGCGTCAAGTACGCGACCGACGGCAACACGCTCTACGAGGCGGTCGCGTATCCGTTCGTCGAATGGGGCCGCGCGCTCAAGCGCGCCGTCACGCGGCAGCGCGCGACGGCGACCGACTAGGCGGCTACATTCCCGGGTAGTTGGGGCCGCCGCCGCCTTCGGGCACGACCCAGACGATGTTCTGCTTCGGGTCCTTGATGTCGCAGGTCTTGCAGTGCACGCAGTTCTGCGCATTGATCTGCAGCCGCTGCGCGCCCGCGCCGTCGTCGACGAACTCGTAGACGCCCGCGGGGCAGTAGCGCTGCTCGGGGCCGTCGTAGACCGCGAGGTTGACCGCGACCGGGATCGACGGGTCCTTGAGCGTGAGGTGGGACGGCTGGTCCTCCTCGTGGTTGGTGTTCGACTGGAACACCGACGAGAGCTTGTCGAAGGTCAGCACGCCGTCGTATTTCGCGTACTCGATGCGCGGCGACCCGGACGCGGGCTTCAGCGACGCGTGGTCGGGCTTGTCGTGCCGCAGCGTCCATGGCAGGAACTTGCCGAGGCCGAGGTCGTTCGCCCACATGTGGATGCCGCCGTGCAGCGAGCCGAGCCACATGCCCCACTTGAGGCCCGGCTTCACGTTGCGAACCTTCCACAGGTCCTCGTAGACCCACGAGTCGCGCCACGCGGTGTCGTAGTCCGCGAGCGTGTCGTGCGCGCGACCCGCGACGACCGCCGCGTACGCCGCTTCGGCGCCGAGCATCCCGGTCTTGATCGCGTTGTGCGAGCCCTTGATGCGCGGCAGGTTGACGAAGCCGGCGGCGCATCCGACCAGCGCGCCGCCCGGGAACGCGAGCTTCGGGACCGACTGCAATCCGCCTTCGTTGATCGCGCGCGCGCCGTACGCGAGCCGCTTGCCGCCGGTGAACGTGTCGCGGATCGCCGGGTGCGTCTTGAAGCGCTGGAACGCGTCGTACGGCGACAGGTGCGGATTCTCGTAGTTGAGGTGCACGACGAAGCCGCACGCGACCAGCCCGTCGCCATAGTGGTAGACGAACGAGCCCCCGCCGGTCGCGCTGTCGAGCGGCCACCCCTGGCTGTGGACGACGAGGCCCTTGCGGTGGCGCGAAGGCTCGACCTGCCACAGCTCCTTGAGGCCGATGCCGTACTTCTGCGGGTCGACGCCGTCGCGCAGGTTGTAGCGCTGCATCAGCGTCTGCGACAGCGAGCCGCGGCAGCCTTCCGCGAACAGCGTGTACTTCGCCCGAAGCTCCATGCCCGGCTGGTA
>DATBSV010000205.1:0-3621 GCA_036559685.1 Casimicrobiaceae bacterium | reverse complement strand
GCGCTGACCTACGGCTCGCAGAAGCGCGAGTCGATGCAGACCTCGCTCGGCTACCAGGTCGCCGCGAACGTCGGCGCGATCCGGCCGTGGGGCCGCGTGAGCTGGGAGTACGACGCGAAGGCCGACGACCGTTCGGTTGCGGCGACGCCAGTGTTGCTCGGCGGCACCTACACGGTCGGCGCGTTCCGGCCCGACGACAACTTCATCCTGTTCAATCTCGGCGCGAGCATGGACTTCGCCGGCGCGACCGGCTTCATCAGCGGCAGCGGAACCGCGAGCAAGGGTGACGGCGACTACTACGCGGTCACGCTTGGCGTCCGCATCCCGCTGCAATGACACGCTGAAGCGCGCAGCGTCGGTCGCCGCGCTCGTCGCGGCGATCGGCGCGCCCGGCGTCGCGGCGTCGCAGGCCCCCGAGCCGGTCAGCCTGGCCGAGCGCTGGCGCACGGCCCGCGCCGAGATCGTCGATCCGGCCGACGGCCAGCTCGACGTCGGGCCGGTCCTCGAGCGCGCGCACGGCTTCCTTCCCGTTCCGGTCATCGTCACCGAGCCCGCCGTGGGCTTCGGCGGCGGCATCGTCGCGCTGTTCGTGCGGCCGCGCCACGACGCCGGGCGCGAGGGCTTCGCGCGGCCCGACCTGTCGGCGATCGGCGCGGTGTTCACGCAGAACGGAACGCGCGTCGCGCTCGCGGGCGATTCGACCCTGTGGCTCGACGGCCGCCTCAAGACGACTGTCGGTGCGATCGGCGGCTACGTCAATCTCGACGTCTACGGCCTCGGGACGACGGCGCGTGAAAACGACGACGCCGTGCGCTACACGCTCGCGATGCAGGGCGGCGGCGCGCAGCTCGACTGGCAGCTCGCGCCGCGCTCGCCGTGGTGGCTGGGCTTGCGATTCGTCTACGCCGAGATCGAGCCGCGGCTGCGCGACACGCCGCGCTTTCCGAACCTCGATGACCGCGTGCGCTCGACGCTCGCCGGCCCCGGCGTGCAGCTCATCTACGACACGCGCGACAACCTGTTCACGCCGACGACGGGCGTGTACTCGGAGACCTCGGCGATCATTTTCGACGAGGCGTTCGGCGGGAGCCGAGACTTCCAACGCTACGAGCAGCTCCTCATGGGCTGGTGGCAGGCCGCGCCGACCGTGACGCTCGCCGCGCGCGGCAACTACCAGCAGGTTGACGGCGACGCGCCGTTCTACGCGCGGCCGTTCATCGGCCTGCGCGGCATTCCGGCGATGCGCTACCCGGGCGAGCGCGTCGGCACGATCGAAGGCGAGGTGCGCTGGCAGTTCCTCGACCGCTGGAGCGTCGTCGCGTTCGGCGGTGTCGGCAGCGCGCGCATCGACGACGGTCCGGCGCCGCGCACCAAGACCGCCGGCGCGGGCGGCGTGGGCTTCCGCTACGAGATCGCGCACCGCTTCGGCATGCACGTCGGCGTCGACGTCGCGCGCGGGCCCGAGGACACCGCCGTCTACCTGCAGGTCGGCCACGCGTGGTTCCGGCCGTGAGAATGTGGGTCGGGCTTCAGCCCGACGACGTTCCTCGGTAATGCGCGAGCGCGCGCAGCCCGTCGATCGCACGCGAGCCGTACCACGACGTCCACTCGCCGTCGACGAGGTCGACGCGCTTTCCGGTCGTCCGCGCGAGGGACGCGCGATCGCGCTCGCGGAACGCGTACGGCTCGGTCGACAGCAGGATGCGATCGGCGTCGGACCACGCGGGATCGTCGTCGTCGATGGCCGGATAGCGGCGCGAAGCTCGCTCCGGCAGCGCGTCGAGGCCCGCGCGCGCGAGCGTCGCGGCGACATAGGTGTCGCGCGACACCGCCATCCACGGCTCGCGCCAGATCAGGTAGAGCACGCGCTGGCGCGGCAGCGCGGCGGCGGCTCGGTCGAGCGACGCTAGCGCGGCGTCGAGCCTCGCCGCGAGCGCCGCGGCTTGCGACTCGCGCCCGAAGATCGCGCCGAACAGCGCATAGAGCCGGCGGTTGTCGTCGGGCGCCATCGGATGCGTGACGATCACGTGCGGCACGAACGCGCGCGCCGCGTCGACGACCTCGCGCCGGTTCTCGTCGACGTTGACGATCAGGTGCGTCGGCCGCGATGCGCGCAGGCGCTCGAGGTCGACGTCCTTGGTGCCGCCGACCTTGGGCACGCGGCGCACCGCATCGCGCGGATGAACGCAGAAGCCGGTGCGCGCGACGACGCGGTCGCCGAGATCCAGCGCGAAGAGGAGCTCGGTCAGGCTCGGCACCAGCGACGCGATGCGCGCGTCGTCGCCGGCGCGCGCGTGCGCGACGCCCGCCCAGTCGAGCGTTGGACTCACGGCTGGCGCGGCTTGCGCGGCGCCTTCGCGAACGCGGCGTCGTAGAGCGGCCGCGGCAGCATGCGCAGCAAGCGGCCGACCAGCGCCATCGGCCACGGCAGCACGTGGAAGCGCTTGCGGCGCGCGATCGCGCGCGCCATCGACGCCGCGGCGCGGTCGGGCCGCATCAGGAACGGCATCCGGTAGGGATTGCGCGCGGTCATCGGCGTGGCGACGTAGCCGGGCGCGATCGTGACGACCGACACGCCGCTGCCGCGCAGCTCGACGCGAAGGCTCTCGAGCAGCGTCATTGCCGCCGACTTGGATGCCGAGTAGGCGGCGGCGCCCGGCAACCCGCGAAATCCCGCGACGCTCGCGATGCCGACGAGCGTCCCGCGCTTCGCGGCGCGCATCGGCGCGATGAACGGGTGGAACGTGTGCACGATGCCGAGGACGTTGGTGTCGAACACGTCGCGGAACGCGCTCAAGTCCTCGGCGTGCTCGGCGAGCGTCCCGCGCGACACGCCGGCGTTCGCGATGACGACGTCGGGAACGCCGTAACGCTTCTCGAAGTCGCGCCCGGCGGCCGCCATGGCATCGGCGTCCTTGACGTCCGCGGCGTAGGTCGCGACCGTGGCCGGCGCGAGCGCCGCGGCCACGCGGTCGAGCTCGGATTGCCGTCGCGCCACCAGCCCGAGCGTCGCGCCTTGCTTCGCGTAGTGCAGCGCCAGCGCCTCGCCGAGCCCCGACGAGGCGCCGGTCAGGAAGACAAGCAGCGGCGCACGCGGCACGGCGGCGCCCGGTGCTGCGCTAGGACTTTGGCCGTTCCGCGCGCGCCGCGGCGATCGCCGCGTCGACGACGGCGGGGACGCGCTCGTGGCCGCCGGCCGAGCTCGACGTGACCAGGAACTTGCCGTCGACGACCAGCATCGGCACCGACTGGACGTTGTAGGTCTGCGCGAGCTGCTTCGCGCGGCCGAGCTTGCCGGCGATGCCGAACGACTTGTAGGTGTCCTCGACCTTCTTGCGGTCGAGCCCCTTCGCCGCCGCCCACTCGAAGAAGCGCGCGTCGTTCGCGAGATTGGTGCGGTTGCCGCCGTGGATCGCCGAGAACACGTCCGGCGTGAGCTTCGCGTCCTCGCCCATCAGCTCGAGCGTGTAGTAGACGCGCGCGAGGTTCTCCCACGACGGCTGGAACGCGACCGGCACGCGGCGCACCTGCACGTCGGCGGGCAGCCGCTTGATCCACGCCTGCAGGTGCGGCTCGAGGTCGGCGCAGTGCGGGCAGCCGTACGAGAAGAACTCGATCACC
>DATBSV010000204.1:0-11077 GCA_036559685.1 Casimicrobiaceae bacterium | reverse complement strand
ACCAAGGCGCACGTCGACTTCGCGCGCGTGGCGCGCGAGACGATCCGCAGCATCGGCTACAACGACCCCGCGTTGCGCTTCGACGCCGACGGCTGCGCGGTGATGGTGTGCTACGGCCGGCAGTCGCCCGACATCGCGCAGGGTGTGGACCGCGCCTCCGACGACTACCTGAACCAGGGCGCAGGCGACCAGGGCTTGATGTTCGGCTACGCGTGCGACGAGACGCCCGCGCTGATGCCGTTCCCGATCTACTACGCGCACCGCATCGTGCAGCGCCAGAGCGAGGTGCGCCGCGACGGCCGCCTGCCGTTCCTGCGTCCGGACGCGAAGTCGCAGGTCACCGTGCGCTACCGCGACGGCAAGCCGGTCGGCATCGACACCGTCGTGCTGTCGACGCAGCACCACCCGAGCATGAACGACAAGCAGGCCGAGCTCGCCGAAGCGGTGATCGAGGAGATCATCAAGCCGGTGCTGCCGAAGGAAATGCTCGCCGGCGCGCGTTACCTGGTGAATCCGACCGGTCGCTTCGAGATCGGCGGTCCGCACGGCGACGCCGGCCTCACCGGGCGCAAGATCATCGTCGACACCTACGGCGGCGCGGCGCCGCACGGCGGCGGCGCGTTCTCGGGCAAGGATCCGTCGAAGGTGGACCGTTCGGCCGCCTACGCCGCCCGCTACGTCGCCAAGAACGTCGTCGCGGCCGGGCTCGCGCGCCAGTGCCAGGTGCAGGTCGCCTACGCGATCGGCGTCGCGAAGCCGATGAACGTCACGATCTACACCGAGAACACCGGCAAGATCCCCGACGAGAGGATCGCGGAGATCGTGCAGCAGGAGTTCGATCTCCGCCCGAAGGGCATCGTGCGCATGCTCGACCTGCTCCGCCCGATCTACCGCAAGACCGCCGCGTACGGTCACTTCGGCCGCGACGAGCCCGAGTTCACGTGGGAGCGCGTCGACCGCGTGCAGGCGCTGCGCAAGGCGGCGGGGATCTGACGTGCGTGTCGCGGCCGCCATCGTCGTCGCCATCGCGCTCGCCGGCTGCGCGAGCGCTCCGCCGGAGCCCGCGCGTCGCGCGATCGTCGGTCCCGACTTCGTCACGCTCGCCGAGCAGGACGCGCTGATCGAGCTCAAGCGCGGCACGCGGCTGCACGTGCGGCTCGAGTCGGAGACGGTCGTCGTCGCGAACCGCCGATGGCATATCACGGCCGTGAACGGCACCGCGGTCGAGCCGTTCGGTCAGCCGTGGTTCGCGGCAAAGCGCGTCTACGCGGTCCAGGAGCCGGGCAACTGGATCTTCGACTTCAACGCGGTCGCGCCCGGCGCGACGACGGTGACGTTCGACTTCCGACGCGACAACGAGCCGCTGTCCGCTGCGATGCGCACGGCGAAGTTCGACTTCGTCGTCCGATGATTCCGGAGGGCCGCATGATGCTATCCCGCACGTTCGCCGTCGTCGTTGTGCTGTCGCTCTTCGCGGCATGCTCGTCGAACCCGGCGGCCGACTTCTGGAACCGCGCGCCGATCGTGCGCAACTCCGACGCGTCGATCGACGGCCGCAGCGAGATCGTCAAGCGCGGCGACACGCTCGCCGTGCACCTCGACGCGAACCCGTCGACCGGCTTCCGCTGGGAGATGACGCGGCTCGCGGGCGCGTCGGTCGTGCAGGTCGGCCTGCCCGACTACCAGCCCGAGACCGCTGCCGGCGTGCCTCGCGTCGGCGCGCCGGGGCACACGACGTTCCGCTTCCGCGCGATGCAGGCCGGCACGTCGAGCATCGAGCTCGCGTATCGCCGCCCGTGGGAGACCAACGTCGCGGCCGCGAAGACGGTGCGCTTCGAGATCGCGGTGCCCTGACGGGCGTGAAGCCGAAGGCGCCGCGCCACGCGATCGCCCCGCGCCTCGCCGCGCGCTGCACGGACGCGACGTGGATCGGCGTGTGCGTTCGCGTCGTCGAGGCCGCGAGCGTCGACCGACCGGCGCTGGTGACGCGCACGCCCGACCATTTCCTCGCCGCCGCGTGGGCCCCGGGCGCGCCGCGCTCGCGCTGGCCCGACGCGGTCGTGATCGGATCGCCGACCGCGGACGACGCGCTCGTTCTTCTTCTTCGTCACGTTCCGGCGAGCTCGCGCCTGTTCCTCGCCGACCTCGACGGCGTCGACGCCGCGCTCGCGGCGCGCATCCTGCTCGCCGCCGACCGCAACCTCGAGCCCTACCAGCGCGAAGGCATCGCCGCGTTCGTCGCCGCGCAGCAGGCGCGCGATGCCGCGCGCATCGCGCAAGGCTACAGCGACCGCGACGAAGGCTTCGAGCGCTTCCGGGCGCGCGTGCTCGACCCGAGCGGCTAGCAGTGCGGGTCGTCGGCGTCGATTTCACGAGCGCGCCTTCGCGCCGCAAGCCGATTGTCGTCGCGCACGGCGACCTCGACGGCGACCGCGTCGCGATCGAGCGCGTCGAGCATCTCGCCGATTGGGCATCGTTCGACGCGCTGCTCGCCGCGCCCGGCCCGTGGGTCGGCGCGTTCGACTTCCCGTTCGGCTTGCCGCGCGAGCTGGTCGACACGCTGCGCTGGCCGGGGGCACGCGCCCGCTCGCAGCGCGGCTGGCGCGCGATGATCGCGCACTACGCGGCGCTCGACCGCGAGGCGATCAAACGCACGTTCGCGCGCTACCGCGACAAGCGGCCGGCGGGGCAGAAGTACGCGCATCGCGCGACCGATCGCACGACGTTCGCGCACTCGTCGATGAAGCTCGTCAATCCGCCGGTGGGCTGGATGCTGCGCGAAGGCGCCCCGCGCCTGCTCGCCGCGGGCGTGCACATCCCCGGCGTCTCGCGCGGCGATCCGACGCGCGTCGCGCTCGAGGCGTACCCCGGCTTCACGATGCGCGGCATCGCGCAGGCGCGGGGCGAGTCGCGAGCGCCGTCCTACAAGAACGACGCCCCGCGCAAGCAGACCGAAGCGCACCGCGACGCGCGCGTCGGCTTGATGCAAGCGCTGATCGACGGCGCGAACGGCTATCGCCTTCGCACCGACCTGTCGATCGGTCTCTTCAAGGCCGTCGCCGACGACGGAACGGGAGATACGCTGGACGCGATCGCATGCGCCGTGCAGGCGGGCTGGGGCGCGCAGCGCGCGACGTCGGGCTACGGCCTCCCGGCCCGCGTCGACCCGGTCGAAGGCTGGATCGTCGGGGCCTAGACGATCCCTGCGGTGGCGCCGGGACCCCGGATCGCGTAGAATGGTCGGCTTGCCGCGCATTCCCGGAGACTGACCGCATGGCCGACATCAAGCGCACCCGACGCAACACGCTCGAGCGCCGCTGCCTGCCCAAGACGTTCAAGCGCATGTTCGTCGGTGCCCCGAAGGGCATCTTCAAGATGCTCGAGAAGGTCAAGAAGGCATAAAGCTGCTTTTCGACCCGCGCAAAAGCCGCCACGAGGGCGGCTTTTTCGTTTCTGCCTTCGCCGTGACATTCGCCTACTACGACAAGCTGTCTCCCGCGCGGAAGCGCATCTACCGCGCGAGCGACGCGATCGAGCGCCTCGACCCGCCGAAGGGCTTCGCGGCCGGCGACGCCGTCGACGCGATCGCGGCCGCGCTCGCCGCCGACGACCGCAGCGCGTGCGAGCGCGCGTGCCGGCGCCTGACCGACGCGCTCGTGCGCGGCTACGGCGTGCCGCCGATCCGCGTCAAGGTGCTCGCGCGGCGCCCGTCGTCCGACTACGGCGAGCTGCACGGCCTCTACGAGCCCGAGGAAGGCCGCGCGCCGGCGACGATCACCGTGTGGATGCGCACGGCGCAGCGGGCGCAGGTCGTCGCGTTCCGCTCGTTCCTGCGCACGCTCGTCCACGAGATCGGCCACCACCTCGACTACGAGCTCTACAAGCTCGAGGAGACGTTCCACACCGAAGGCTTCTACAAGCGCGAGTCGACGCTGTCGAACGCGCTGATCGGGATGATGGCCTCGCCGCCGCCGGCGCCGACACGAAAAACCCGATCGGCGCTATCCTCCGGGCCCGGCCCTACGCACGAGGAAACGCCATGACGCGCATCGCCCGCCACGTTGTTTTCCTTTCGCTCGCCGTCCTCGCGGCGCTCGCCCTCGCGAGCGTCGCGCAAGCGCAGTACCCGAACAAGCCCGTACGCATCGTCGTGCCCTACCCGGCGGGCGGCACGTCCGACATCCTCGCGCGAACGATTGGGCAGAAGCTGCAGGAACAGTGGGGCCAGCCCGTCCTCATCGACAACAAGCCCGGCGCCACCGGCAACGTCGGCGCCGAGATCGTCGCGAAGTCGCCGCCCGACGGCTACACGCTGATGCTCGCCGACATCGGCTCGCTCGCGATCAGCCCGAGCGTGTTCTCGAACCTGCCGTTCGACCCGGTCAAGGACTTCGCGCCGGTCCTCATGGTCGCGTATTCGCCGCACATCCTCGCCGTGCATCCGTCGGTCCCGGCGAAGGACGTGAAGGAGCTGATCGCGTACGCGAAGGCGAATCCGGGCAAGCTCAACTTCGCGGTCTCCGGCACCGGCGGCGCGAATCACCTCGCGGGCATCGAGTTCGCGATGCGCTCCGACATCAAGTGGATGTACATCCCGTACAAGGGCGGCGCGCAGGCGATCGCCGACGTGATGGGCGGGCAGGCCCAGGTGCTGTTCAACGGGATGCTGGCGACCTACCCGTCGGTCAAGGACGGCAAGCTGCGCGGCCTCGCGATCTCGAGCGAAAAGCGGTTCGCCTCGGCGCCCGAGCTTCCGACCGTCGCCGAGTTCGGGTTCCCGGGCTTCGAGACCGGATCGTTCCAGGGCATCGTCGCGCCCGCGGGCACGCCGAAGGACGTGATCGCGACGCTGCACGGCACGATCACGAAGATCCTCGCCACGCCCGAGATGACCGACCGCCTGGGCAAGGCCGGCGCGGAGCTGCGCCCGCAATCGCCCGAGCAGTTCGGGCAGTTCATCGCCAGCGAGAAGGCGCGCTGGGCGAAGGTCGTCAAGGAAAGCGGCGAGAAGTTCGAGTAGCTAGCCTTCGAAGCCGCCCGCGCGCCGCAACGCTGCAGCGCGGTCGCCCGCGATCCACGCGACGAACGTCGACGCGAGCGGGGCGTCGGCCGCACTAGAGCAAACGCCCGCTGCGTACGCGGTCGCGAGCTCGTACTCGTTCGGCAGCAGCCCCGCCAGCACGACGCCGTCGGTGTACAGGATCTCGGTCGCCTGCGTGCAACCGATCGCGCCGGCCGGGCCGTCGCGCGCGAGCCTTTGCATGGCAACTGCGCCGTTCGGGTAGGTGCGGAGCTTCCCGGCGAGCGTTCCGAGCAGTCCCAGGCGGTCGAGAACACGGACGAAATGGATGCCCGCGGTCGCGCGCTCGGTGTCGGGCACGTAGATCGCCGGTGCGTCGCGCAGGCGCGCCGCGAGCGCGTCGCCCGTCGACACGTCGGGCAACGGCTCGCCGGCGCGCACCGCGATGCCCGTGCGCACGCGGCCGACCGGCGTGATCGATCCGGCGACGACACGCCCGTCGTGCTCGAGCGATTCGAGCATCGCCGCGGTCGACACGAACGCATCGCAAGAGTCGCCGTCGAGGAGCCGCTCGCGCATCGCGCCGACGGCGCCGAACGTGCCGCGGATGACGGCGCCGGTCTCGCGGTGGAACTCGGCGGCGAGACCTTCGACGAGCGCCTTCGCGGCGCCTGCCGACAGGACGTAGAGGCCGCGCTGCGCCTCGGTCACTGGTCAGGCTTGGCGCCGGACAGCTTGACGATGCGCTCCCACTTGACGATGTCCTGCTCGAGGTAGCGCGCGAACTCGGGCGGCGTCATCGTCATCGGCACCGCGCCCTGCTTCGCCCAGTCGTCGCGCAACTCCTGCCGCGCCACGATCCTGCGGATCTCCGCGTTCAGCTTGTCGACGATCGCGGGCGGCGTCGCCTTCGGCGCCATCACGCCGAGCCAGATCGTCGCTTCGTAGCCGGGCACGCCGGCCTCCGCGATCGTCGGCACGCCGGGGAGCACCGACGAGCGCGACGTGCCGCTGGTGCCGAGCGCCTTGACCTTGCCTTCCTTCGCATGCTGCGACATCACGGTCACCGCGTCGAACATCATCTGCACCTGGCCGCCGAGCACGCCGGTGCGCGCGTCGCCGCTCCCCTTGTACGGCACGTGCACGACGTCGATGCCGGCCATCGCCTTGAAGAGCTCGCCGGCCATGTGGTACGGCGTGCCGGGACCCGACGACGCGTAGTTCATCTTGCCGGGCGCGGCCTTCGCCTCCGCGATCAGCTCGCCGATCGTGTTCGCCTTCACCGACGGATGCACGACCAGCACGAGGTCCGAGTAGTTGATCGGCGCGACGCCGACGAAATCGCGCATCAGCACGAACGGCTTCTGCGCCATCAGCGACTCGTTGACCGTGTGCGTGTTCGACATCAGAAGCAGCGTGTAGCCGTCGGGCGCGCTCTTCGCGACGATGTCGGTACCGAGCACCGAGCCTCCGCCCGGCCGGTTCTCGATCACGAACGGCTGGCCGAGCGACTCCTGCAGCCGCTGCGCGAGCACGCGCGCGTACACGTCGGCGGGCCCGCCCGCCGCGAACGGGACGACGATGCGCACCGGCCTCGCCGGGTAGTCCTGCGCGGACGCAAATGGCGCCAGCGCCGCGCAGGCGAGGGCAACGAAAATTCGGGAGATACGCGTCATGGGTTGGAGCCTCCGGACGGTTATCGCGCGAGACTGTAATCCATCCCGGGCAACCAAGACAGTGTAGGCGTCCGACAGCCGCAGACCACATCGGGCCGCAAGTTCTTCCGACTGCCCGACGTCGCCGCGCGCGGCAAACTGATCATGCATTCTTCACCGGAAAGGAACGCCTCATGAGCCAGCGACAGCAACGCGGACCGGGAAGCTCCGGCTCGAGCGACATCGAGACCGGCAAGCCCCAGGACCCGCGCCAGAACCGTCACCCGGGCGAAGGCAACCTCTCGAAGGATCCGCAGCAGATGGGCCAGCAGCAGCCCAAGCACGGCAAGGACGAGAGGAAGCAGTTCGGCGACGCCAAGGGAAGCTCGCAGCAGCAGGGCGGGCAGCACGAGAAGCAGCAGAGCCAGCAAGGCTCGCATGGTGACAAGCAGCACGGCGACAAGCAGCATGGCGAGGGCAACTACGCCGCCTCGCGCGACTACAACCAGCGCACGAAGGACTTCGTCGATTCGGGCCGCGTCGAGCAGGCCGCGAAGGACGCTGCGCCGAAGAACGAGCGCGAGGCCAAGGAGATGAGCCAGGCCGAGCGTGACGGGCGCCGCCCCCTCCGGGAGGAGGATCCGGAGATCCATCCGGACAAGTCGAAGAAGCCGGGCCACGGGCCCGACGCCAAGTACTGAGCGGTAACCTGCAGCATCGCGGCGGAAGCATCGCAACACGCATCAATCGCCGCGACGACGGCGAACGCGGAGGTCAGGACGACGAGGGTATCCGCCCCGCCCTGCGCCGCGGGTTGCCGGGCAAGGCAAGGGCCGAAGCGCCAGGCGCTTCGGCCCTTTTCATTGTCCTGCCACGCTACTTGACGTCCGTCTTCTTCCAGCTCGCGTCGGGATTGTAAGTCGTCATCGACTTCGCGATCTCTGCCGTCGCGGGCCCGAGGTCCTTCTCGTAGACGACGCCCTCGAGGTTGCACGTGAACGTCATGACGCCGGACACGCCGTAGCGCGCCGGATAAAGCGCGACGCCGAATCCGCCGATCAGCTTGCCGTTCGCGAGGTACGAGTACGCGCCGCCCTTCGCGTCCTTGCCTTGCGCGGTTAGGAGCCTCGCACGGTAGCCGTGGTAGGCGCCGCTGCCCGGGCGCGGCTGGCCCTTCGCCGACTTGCCGCCTTTCGCCCCGTAGCCTTCGGACTGCGCCTGCACGGCGAACGGCCCGAGCGGCGACACAGGCTCGCCCGCCTTGGTCGGCCAGTAGAGGCCGTCTTTCTTGCCCGGCGACGAGATCAGCTTCTGCGCGTACTCGATGAGGCCGTTGCCGTCGCGATCGAACTCGGCGTATTCGCGCTGCGCATCCACGAATGCGAGGCATACCTTCATCGCCGAGAGCTCGTTCTGCCCGATGCGCCGGTTGACGCTCTCCTCGGCGCCGGCCTTCGCGTCGAAGCGCCATGCGTTGCCGTCCTTGACGAGCGGGAACGGGAACGGTGTCTCGTTGGCGCCCACCAGCAGCGTCGCTTTCGCGTCGCCCTCGCGCTCGATCTTGAGCGAGCGATCCCATGCCGAGATCAGGTCGTCGCGCAACGCGTCGTCCGCGACGCGGTCGCCGCTGAAGATCACCGGGCCGCTGCCGGGACCGAGCACCGCGTAGATCGCCTTGACGTCGTCCGACTTCACGGCGTCGTAGAGCGCCTTCGAGGCCGCTTCCGGTGTCGGGTACGTCGACTGCGCGGGGAGCGCCTTCGCCGCCGCCTGCTTGGGCGCTTGCTTGGTTTCCTGCGCCTGCGCGGGGACGGCGAGCGCGAGCCCGCACGCGAGGGCAACGACGATCGTTTGAATGTTCATGTCGTTCTCCTCGATCTACCGACGGCCGCCGCCGCGACCGCCACCGCCACCGCCGCCGCGTCCACCACCGCCGCCGCCGCCGGCGCGTGCGCCCCCACCGCCGCCGCCGCCGCTCATCGACGAGCGACTCGACGCGCCGCGGTTGCTGGCACTCTGCGTCTGCGCGCGGTTCTGTCCGGAGTTGAACGAGCTCGCGCCACCGTAATTACCGCCGCCGCCGCCGAAATTTTGCCCGCCGCCGCCTGCGCGATTCGACGGACTCGACGCCGAGATGCTCTGGCCGGCGCCGCCGCCGAAGTTCTGGCCGCCGCCGCCGCCGCCGGGACTTTTGCCGCCGCCGCCCCCACGATCCATCGTTCCGGCACTGGGTCCGCTGCCGCGATCGACCCCGCCTTGGCTGGCGCGATTCCCCGCGCCCGCGCCTTCATGGCCGCGGAAGTCGTTGCGCGCCGACGCCCCGCTGCGATCGCTCGCGCCGTACTTGTCGCGCGTGCCCTGGTCGCGGTACGCGACGCCCTTGCGCTGGCTCGCGTTGTGGTTCCAGTTGCCGTTGTTGACGTTGTTCTTGAAATTGGCGTTGTTGTTGTTGCGAACGAAGTTGTTGTTGACGTTCACGTTGATGTTGTTGCCGCCCCAGTTCGCGCCGGCCCAGCCCCATGCCGCGCCGACCGCGAGACCGACGCCGAAGCCGACCAGCGCGGCGCCGGCGACGTAGCCCGGGTAGTAGTACGCCGACGGCGGGTAGTAGTACGGCGGGTACATCGGCGCCCACCACGTGCCGTACACGACGGCCGGGTTGTACGTCGGGACGTACACCGTCGTCGATTGCGCGGGCTCGATCACGATCGTCTTGTCCTGCTGCACGACGACCTTCTGCTGCTCGTTGCTCTTGAGGTTGCCGGCCTCCGAGGCCTTCGCACGCAGGCGTTGCGCCGTCGCCAGGACGCCTTTTTCGTCGGCGAGCACCGCGTCGCCGAGCTGCTGCGTCCACTCGAGCTTCTCGTTCATCATCTCGAGGACCTGCGGGAACGCGGTCAGGGCCTGCACCGACGGATCCCAGTTCTTCTCCCCGGCGGCCTTCACCATCGCGTCGCCCTTGAGCTTGTCCCGGTTCGCCTTGACGAAGCGCGACGCCTCGACGACGTCGAGCGGGTAGGTCGACGCCATCAGCGTCTGCACGAGGAGCTCGTCGGGATACAGCGCGATCGGCGCGACGAGGCTGTCGAGCTGGTCCTGCGTGAGCTTGGGCGCGGCGGCGGCGCCGCTGGCGGGCGCGGCGGCCGGGGCGGGCGCCTGGGCGCGTATCGGCCCGGGCAACGTCAACGCCAAAGCGAGTAGCGGGACCAGAATGCTTGCGATGGGTCGTTTCATTGCGATCTCCTCGGTGCGTCGCGTCATGGCGCAGCGCCCCTGCGGCGCCGAGTCTACACTGCGCGGCGACGCGAGGAGGCGACCCTGCCCTTGAGTGCCGCCAACCGATGGTCGTACAAGTACCATATTGACCGATGAGCGACTCCTCCATTTCAGTCAACGGGGCCTCGCGCGCGCTCGCTCCGTCGCAATCGGTCGCCGACCTGGTGCGCGACCTCGCGCTCGAAGGCAAGCGCATCGCGGTCGAGGTCAACGGCGAGATCGTGCCGCGCAGCCGCTATGCCGACATGCGCCTCAGCGCCGGCGATCGGGTCGAGATCGTCGGCGCGGTCGGCGGCGGCTGACCGGGAACTCCCCGAGGACGCCGGCGTACAATCCCGCCGCATGAACGCCCCCGAGCGCAGCGCCGTCGCCGACCCGCTGGTGATCGCGGGACGCGCGTACGGCTCGCGCCTGCTCGTCGGCACCGGCAAGTACCGCGACTTCATCGAGACGCGCGAGGCGATCGTGGCGTCCGGCGCCGAGATCGTCACCGTGGCGATCCGCCGCACCAACCTCGGCCAGGATCCGAACGCGCCATCGCTGCTCGACGCGCTGCCCCCCTCGGAGTTCACCTACCTGCCGAACAGCGCCGGCTGCTACACCGCCGACGATGCGGTGCGCACGCTCAAGCTCGCGCGCGAGCTGCTCGACGGACACAAGCTCGCGAAGCTCGAGGTGCTCGGCGACAAGGATTCGCTCTATCCCGACGTGCGCCAGACGATCGCCGCGGCGCAGACGCTCGTGCGCGACGGCTTCGACGTCATGGTCTACACGTCCGACGATCCGATCGTCGCGCGCGAGCTCGAGGCGATCGGCTGCGTCGCGATCATGCCGCTCGCGTCGCTGATCGGTTCGGGGATGGGCATCCTGAACCCGTGGAACCTCAAGCTCATCCTCGAGCACGCGAAGGTGCCGGTGCTCGTCGACGCGGGTGTTGGCACGGCGTCCGACGCGGCGATTGCACTGGAGCTGGGCTGCGCCGGCGTGCTGATGAACACCGCGATCGCGCAGGCGCGCGAGCCGGTGCGCATGGCGCGCGCGATGAAGCTCGCGGTCGAGGCGGGCCGCGAAGCGTTCCTCGCCGGGCGCATGCCGCGCAAACTCTACGCGGCCGCGCCGAGCTCGC
>DATBSV010000203.1:0-5908 GCA_036559685.1 Casimicrobiaceae bacterium | reverse complement strand
CGCTACCCGGCGCGCAACGTCGAGCAGAACCTCGCGGACCTGCGCGCGCAGGTCGCCGCGTGCGCGAAGGGCGCCGACGAGCTGCGCCGGATGGTCGCGCACTTCTCGCTGCCGGTCGTCCGCGCCTACATGACGCATGTGCAGGACAACGCCGAGGAGTCGGTGCGCCGCGTGCTCGGCGCGCTGAAGGACGGGACCTTCGCCTACGAGATGGACGACGGCGCAGTGATTCGTGTCTCCATCACGGTCGATCGCGCGCGGCGCGAGGCGACCGTCGACTTCACCGGCACCTCGTCGCAGCGGCCGACCAACTTCAACGCGCCCTCCGCGGTGTGCAAGGCGGCGGTGCTCTACGTGTTCCGGACGCTCGTCGACGACGAGATCCCGATGAACGCCGGGTGCCTGAAGCCGATCACGATCGTGATCCCGGAAGGGTCGATGCTCGCGCCGCGCTATCCCGCCGCCGTCGTCGCCGGCAACGTCGAGACGTCGCAGGCGATCACCGACTGCCTGTACGGCGCGCTCGGCGTGCTCGCGGCGTCGCAGGGGACGATGAACAACTTCACGTTCGGAGACGACACCTACCAGTACTACGAGACGGTGTCGGGCGGCTCGGGCGCGGGGCCGGACTTCGACGGCACGAGCGTCGTGCAGACGCACATGACCAACTCGCGGCTCACCGATCCCGAGGTGCTCGAGTGGCGCTTCCCGGTGCGGCTCGAGTCGTACGCGATCCGTCGCGGCAGCGGCGGTCGCGGCCGGCACCGCGGCGGCGACGGCGGCGAGCGGCGATTGCGCTTCCTCGAGCCGATGACCGCGGTGATGCTGGCGAACCACCGGCGCATCGCGCCGTTCGGCGTCGACGGTGGCGCCCCCGGCGCGCTCGGCGAGAACTGGGTCGAGCGCGTCGACGGTTCGCGCGAAGCCTACGGCGCGACGTTCCAGGTCGAGATGGGCGCGGGGGACGTCTTCGTCATCCGCACGCCGGGCGGCGGCGGGTTCGGCACGGCAGCGTAGCCATCACTTCGGCTCGGGGAGCTTCGCGCTCAACTCCCGTAACAGGGCCGGATCGATTTCCTTCCCCGTCTCGCGCCGATACTGCGCGACCTTTTCCCACGCGCCCCGGTAGTCGCCGCGAAAGTACATGGCGCGAGTCCACTGGAACAGCGTGTAATCCTTCTTCACGAGCGGCGAGGCAACCGCCTCGGCGAAGAGCTCGTCCGACCGAGCCACGTACTTCCGTCGTGTTTCCGTGTCGGCGGCGTTCGTCTCCATGGCGCAGCCGGAATACATCAAGGCGGCATCAGGGACAAAGCCGGCCTGAATCGGGCCCTTCGAATAAGCCAGGTCGATCATCTTCACGCCATCGCAATATCGGCGTTGATCGTTGAGCACGACGGCGAAGCCCCAGTAGACCTCCGGGTTGTCCGGGTTCAGGAGCCAGGCCTGGTTGAACCGGCGCATCGCGCCGGCATTGTCGTCCTTCTGGTACAGCTCGAAGCCCCGGTTGACCCAGGCCTTGCTCGCGTTCTCTCGCGAGCCGAGCGCGGCCGAGGCGCCGGCGATCATCTGCTCGTCCGCCCGCTTGAGATCCGGATAGGCATTCCGATCCATGCCCCCGTACATCGGCACCTGATCGATCGGAGTGCGGGACGACGAGGGACCTGAAGCTGGGGTGGCGCAGCCTGCCAGCATCGAAAGCAACAGAACGATGGATAGCGATCGCATGAGCGGTGCCTCGGAGCCTACCTTGGGATGCGAGCGTCGAACTGGGGGAAAGGGGAGTTCGGTTCCATCCGCGCCATAATACGGTCCCCGTGATTCCCCGGAGCCGTCCATGGCCTCCCTCTACGACATCACCGTCGACGACATCAAGGGCAAGCCGGTCAAGCTGTCGAAGTACAAGGGCAAGGTCCTCCTGATCGTCAACACCGCGAGCGAATGCGGCTTCACGCCGCAGTACAAGGGCCTCGAGCAGCTCTTCCAGAAGCTTCACGGCAAGGGGCTCGAGGTGCTCGGCTTCCCGTGCAACCAGTTCGGCGCGCAGGAGCCCGGCGACGAGAAGGCGATCGAGCAGTTCTGCGAGATCAACTACGGCGTCACGTTCCCGCTGTTCGCGAAAGTCGATGTCAACGGCGACGACGCCTCGCCGCTGTTCAAGCACCTGAAGAGCGCGAAAAAAGGCATCCTCGGCTCCGAGGCGATCAAGTGGAACTTCACCAAGTTCCTGATCGACCGCGAAGGCAACGTCGTCGAGCGCTTCGCGCCGAAGACCGAGCCGAAGGAGCTCGAAGCCGACGTCGCGAAGCTCCTGTGAGCGCGAAGACCATGCTCGCCCGCAGCGCCTTCGTCGTCGCCGCGCTCGCGCTCTCGACGGCCGCACACGCGCAGCCCGACCCGAGCAAGGTGATCCGGGCCGTGTTCCCCACCGGCGAGACGGGCTTCGATCCGCAGGCCGCGGGCGACATCTATTCGAACGCGGTCAACCGCGTGATCTTCGACACGCCTTACACGTACGACTACCTGGCGCGCCCGTACAAGCTGATCCCGAACACGGCGGTCGCGCTGCCGGAGATCACCGACGGCGGGAAGCTTTGGACGATCCGCATCAAGCCCGGCATCTATTTCGCCGACGACCCGGTATTCAAGGGCGAGAAGCGCGAGCTGACCGCGTACGACTACGTCTATTCGTGGAAGCGGGTGATGGACCCGCGCATGCGGTCGAACTCGATGCAGATGTTCGACGGGCGCTTCGAAGGCATGGACGAGCTCGTCAACGCCACCAAGGAAGGCGGCAAATTCGACTACGACAAGGCGATCGCCGGGTTGCAGGCGGTCGACCGCTACACGATCCGGATGAAGCTCAACTTCCCGGATACGGAAATGATGTCCAACCTGACGACGAGCTCGGCGTCCGCGGTCGCGCGCGAGGTCGTCGAGGCGTACGCCGACGGCGGCGGGTGGGTGATGGCGAATCCGGTCGGCACCGGCCCTTACAAGCTCAAGGAATGGCGCCGCGGCCAGCGCATCGTGCTCGAGGCGAGCCCGTCGTTCCGCGACGTGCGCTTTCCCGACAGCAGCGACCCGGCCGACAAGGCGCTCGTCGTGAAGTACAAGGGCAAGCGAATCCCGTTCGCCGGCCGCATCGAGATCAGCATCATCGAGGAGAGCAACCCGCGGCTGCTCGCGTTCGAGGGCGGCGAGATCGACTACGCCGCGGCACCGGTCGACCTCGTCTGGAACGTGATGGACCCGCCGGCGAAACTCAAGCCGCGGCTCGCCGAGCGCGGCATCACGCTGTCGCGCGGCGTCCAGCCGGCGATCTCGTACACCTACTTCAACATGGAGGACCCGATCGTCGGCGGCTATACGCCCGACAAGGTCGCGCTGCGCCGCGCGTTCTCGCTCGGCTACAACGTCGAGGAGGAGATTCGCGTGATCCGGCAGGGCCAGGCGTTCCCGGCGACGCAGGTGATCCCGCCGACGGTGACCGGGCACGACCCGAAGCTCGAGGGCCGCAAGGCGTACGACCCGGTCGCCGCGCGCGCGCTGCTCGACCGCTTCGGCTACAAGGACCGCGACGGCGACGGCTACCGCGAGACGCCCGACGGCAAGCCGCTGGTGCTGAAAATCGCGTCCGCCCCGTCCGCGGTCGACCGCCAGAACGACGAGCTCCGCAAGAAGAGCGCCGACGCCATCGGGCTCAAGGTCGAGTTCGTCAAGCAGAAGTGGCCCGACCTCCTGAAGGCCGCGCGCCTCGGGCAGCTGCAGATGTTCACGCTCGGCAACATCAGCACGACGCCCGAGGGATTCGGGTTCCTCGGCCTCCTCTACGGGCAGAACGCGGGATTCAGCAACCTCGCGCGCTTCCGGCTGCCCGAGTTCGACAAGCTGTACGAGCAGGCGCGCGCGATGCCGGACGGGCCGGCCCGCGAGAAGGTGATGCAGAAGATGAACGAGCTCGTCACGGTGTACGCGCCGTGGAACATCACGGTGTTCCGCTACGAGAACGTGCTGGTTCATCCGTGGATCACGAGCTTCAAGTACAGCGGCTACACGCAGCATCCGTGGCCGTACCTCGACGTCGACAACGCCAAGCGTCGCGGCGGCGCCAAGTCGTGAAGCTCTTGTGGGTCAGGCTTCAGCCTGACGCTTTTCTCACGATCTTGCTGCTCGCCTTCGGCGTCGCGACCGCCCACGCCGCGACTTGGGCCGATCCGGGCAAGACGCTGCGCGTGATGCTGCCGGTCGCCGAGACCGGCTTCGATCCGCAGGCGACCTCGGACCTCTACTCGGCGCACATCAACCGCGCGATGTTCGAGACGCTGTTCAACTACGACTACCTCGCGCGGCCCTACAAGCTGATCCCCAACACGGCCGCGGCGATGCCGGAGATCTCCGCCGAGGGCCGCGTCTGGACGATCAAGGTCAAGCCGGGCATCCATTTCGCCGACGACCCCGCGTTCAAGGGCAAGCCGCGCGAGCTCACCGCGCACGACTACGTCTATGCGTGGAAGCGGCTGCTCGACCCGAAGGTGCGCTCGCCCTACCTTTGGTACCTGAACGGCAAGATCGCCGGCGCGGAGCCGGTGCTCGCGAAGGCGAAGGCCGACGGCAAGCTCGACTACGACGCCGAGATGCCGGGCTTGCGCGCGCTCGACCGCTACACGATCCGCGTCGAGCTCGTCGACCCCGACTACGTGCTGCAGGGCTACATGTCGCACGTCGCGATGGCGGCGGTCGCGCGCGAGGTGATCGACGCGTACGGCGACGCGTCGACGTGGGCGATGGCGAACCCGGTGGGCACCGGACCGTTCCGGCTCAAGGAATGGCGCCGCGGCCAGCGCATCGTGCTCGAGGCGAATCCGGGCTACCGCGAGGAGCTCTTCCCGGCCGCGCCGCCGAACGCCGCGCCCGAGGTGCGCGAGCTCGCCGCGTCGATGAAGGGCAAGCGGCTGCCGCAGGTCGGCCGCATCGAGGTGTCGATCATCGAGGAGTCGAGCCCGCAGCTCCTCGCGTTCGACTCGAGCGCGCTCGACTACGCGAACGTGCCGGCCGACCTCGTCGCCAACGTGCTCGACGGCGCGAAGCTCAAGTCCAGGTTCACCGACCGCAGGATCGCGCTGCACCGCGTGGTCCGGCCGTCGCTGTCGTACACCTACTTCAACATGGACGACCCGATCGTCGGCGGCTACGCGCCCGAGCGCGTCGCGCTGCGCCGCGCGATCTCGATGGGGCTCAACACTCCGGACCTGATCCGCGTGTGGTGGCAGGACCAGGCGCTGATGGCCACGCAACCGATTCCGCCGCCGGTCGCCGGCCACGATCCCAAGGTCAACGTGCGCGCCGGCTACGACCCGGCCACCGCGCGCAAGCTGCTCGACCGCTTCGGCTACGTCGACAAGGACGGCGACGGATGGCGCGAGACGCCCGACGGCAAGCCGATCGCGCTGATGATGGGCTCGACGCCGACCAACCGCGACCGCGAGCGCGACGAGCTGTGGAAGCGCAGCATGAAGGACCTCGGGATCCGCGTCGACTTCGTCAAGCAGAAGTTCGCGGACCTCCTGAAGATGGGCCGCGCGGGCCAGCTCCAGATGTGGCCGGTCGGCTGGATCACCTCGTACGGCGAGGGCGACGCGTTCATGCAGCTGCTCTACAGCGGCAACATCGGGCAGTCGAACTACGCGCGCTTCCGCAACGACGAGTACGACGACCTCTACCGCAAGAGCAAGCGCCTGCCCGAGTCGCCCGAGCGCACCAGGATCTACGCGCGCATGGCCGAGATCGTGGCCGCCTACGCGCCCTGGGACCTCGGCGTGTACAACTACGAGAACACGCTGGTGCAGCCGTGGATGCGCGGGTACCACAAGCACGTGTACTGGGAGCACCCGTGGAAGTACCACGA